>JANYER010000296.1 GCA_025359825.1 Granulicella sp. | reverse complement strand
GGTCTTCCAGGCGGATGCCGTGGTGGCCGAGCCAGGTGGAGTAGCTGGTGAAGTAGAGAGCGAAGCCGGCAGGCTTTTCGTCCAGCTCGGCGATGACGCACTGGAAGCGCGGGGTGGGGCCGAAGCCGTCGCGGAGGAGGTCGGCCTCGGTGGCGAGGGCGGCGTCGGGTTCGCGCTCGTAGAGGGCCAGCTCGTGGATGTAGGCGAGGATCTGGGGGACGTCGGCTGGGGTAGCTGGGCGGATGGTTAACATTGGTTGGTTCAGGTTAATTGATTTTGGTGGTGATGGTTGGACTCTGGGTGGGAGGAGAGCGGTCGTGCTTCGCACGATGCCCACTCATCAGAATCGATGAATGGGATACCCAGCGGCTTTAGTGGTTGAACGGTTCGAGCGGTAAGGGTGATGCGAGCTGTTTCGGGGTCCTTCGACTTCGCTCAGGATGACAGTTCTTGGGAAGGGTTAGGAGAACTCAGGGCAACAGCAGACGGAAGCCTATTTTCTTGCGGGGAGTGGGGTTTTGGGTGGGGGTGGGGGCTTTTGGGCGAGCCACTTGTCGAACGGAATGGTGAAGCCGAAGAGCTCTTTTTTCTGGTCGAGGGTGTGAATCATCTTGACGTAAAGCTGGGCGTTTTTAAGGGCGGGGTCGTCGAGGTCCTTGATGTCGTAGTAGAGATATCCATCGAGGGTGGAGTGGGCGTTGACGATGGTGCTCTTGAAGCCGAAGTCTTCGTCGTCCTGGACGATTTTTTTGTCGATGGGGGTGTGGTGGATGGTGAGGGGGATCAGCGGAATCTTGGTCTCGTTGCGGTGGTAGGCGGAGAGACGACGGTTGAGGTCTTCGAGGCTGGCCGCGGGAATCTTATCGTTGTTGGCGGAGATGAACTGGAAGCGGGCGTCGTCGAGGGTGACGGCGGTCTCGCCGTCGTTGGTGATGATGACGCGGACGGGGATGAAGCCGTGGGCGTTGTAGGGGAGACGGAGGTATGGGCAGTCGTGCGGCTCATCGCAGGGGTCGATGGCGATGGTGACGTGCTCTTTAGAGTGGAAGTCGTTGGCCGGGTATTCGGAGGCAGGTTTGGCGGGCGGGGCCTTTTTGTCTGCGGCGAGCATGGGAGTGGCGCAGAGGCTGGTGAGCACAGTGAGAAGTGCGGCGGCAGTGAGGCGTATGGGGCGGGTTTGAAGTTTGAGGGACGGATTCATGCGGGGTTGATTATCATCCTCGGTATGACGATGGTAAATGGCGAGTGGGTAGCGCGGCGTTGTATGCGCCGGCCTTTACAGGTATGGACGGTTGAATATTGATGGCTTTGTATAGTTTTCTGCTGGGAATCGTGTTGGTGGTGGGGTCTCCGTACTGGCTGGTACGCATGATGACCAGTGGGCGATACCGGGCGGGGCTGGCTGGGCGGCTGGGGCAGATTCCGGCGGAGGTGCTGGAAGCGGGTGAGGCGGCGGAGCAGGATGGCAAGCGCGTGGTGTGGCTTCATGCGGTGAGTGTGGGCGAGGTGCTGGCGGCGACGGCGCTGGTGGCGGCGATGCGCGAGGCAGGGCTGGTGGTGGCTGTCTCGACCACGACGCAGGCCGGACAGGTGCTGGCGAAGCGACGATTTATTGGGTGCGCAGTGTTCTATATGCCTCTGGACTTTGGGGTGCTGGTGCGGCGGTATATCCAGGCGCTGCGACCAAAGCTGTTGGTGACGATGGAGAGCGAGCTGTGGCCGAATGTGATTCGGGAGTGCAAGCGCGTGGGGGTTCCGCTGGCAGTGGTGAATGCCCGGGTGAGTGACCGGTCGTTTCCACGGTACATGCGTTTAACGAGGGTGTGGGGACCGCTGCTGCGGGAGGTAAGTCTGTTTCTGGCGCAGAGTGAGGAGACGGCGGGGCGGCTGCGGGCGATGGGTGTGGCGGCGGATCGGGTGCGGGTGTCGGGCAATTTGAAGTTTGACGTGCGGGCACGTGAGGCCACGGCGATGACCCGGCGGGTGCAGCAGTGGATAGCAGGACTGGATGTAAAGCTGGTGGTTGCGGGCAGCACGCTGGCGGGCGAGGAGGATGCGCTGCTGGAGGTGTGGCAGGAGGTGCAGCGGGGAGCTTCGCCGGTGGCGTCGATGGTGCTGATTGCTCCGCGGCATACGGACCGGTTTGTCGAGGTGTTTGGCTTGATCGAGCGGCATGGGTATGTCGCGGTGCGGTGCAGCTCACTGGGGGAGTTTGGGATGGGTACGATGTTGTCAGGGAATGTGGTGTTGCTGCTGGATACGATTGGAGATCTGGCTTCGATGTACTCGGTGGGAGCGGTGGCGTTTGTGGGTGGGAGTGTAGTGGCGAAGGGAGGGCATAATCCTTTGGAGCCGGCGCAGTTTGGGGTCCCGGTGGTGATGGGGCGGTCGTATGAGAACTTCAAGGAGATTGTGGGGGCGATGCTCGATGCGGATGCGATACGGATGGTGGAGCGGGAAAGTCTGGCAACATCGCTGGTGGAGTTAATGACCGATCCTGCTGGTGCAAAGGCGATGGGAGAGCGGGGGCGCGCGGTGTTTGAAGCGCAGGCCGGAGCGACTGAACGGACCATGGCGGCTTTGCTGACGTTGATGGCGGTGGGGCGATGAGGTCCGTTCGGAGACCCTGGCTGAAGCCGTTGAGTCCAGCGTATGGGCTGGTAACCGGGACGCGACGATGGATGGCGGGTTGGGGGATGGTGAGGCGGCGATGGCTGCAGGCTCCGGTAATCAGCGTAGGGAGCTGTTCTGCGGGGGGCGCGGGGAAGACTCCGGTGGTGCTGCTGCTGACACAACTACTGGCGCAGCGAGGGTATGCGGTGCGAATCCTTACGCGAGGGTATGGGCGGCGGTCGGGCGCGGTGGAACGGGTGAATGCGGAGGGCGACGCAGCCTGGTTTGGCGATGAGCCGATGCTGCTGGCGCGGCGGAGTGGCGTGCCGGTGTTCGTCGGCGCGGACCGCTACGAGGCAGGGCTGCTGGCAGAGCAGGAGGACGCAGGCGACAAGGTGGCGGTGCATGTACTGGATGACGGATTTCAGCATTGGCGGCTAGGTCGGGATGTAGATGTGGTGCTGGTGACGGAGCAGGATGTGAAGGACATCCTGTTGCCGGCAGGAAATATGCGCGAGGCACTGGGAGCGCTGCGGTATGCGGATGTGATCGTACTGCGAGAGGAAGAGCTCGAAGCGACGCGGAGTCTGGTGGACCGGTTTCGACGCAAGGAGCGTGCTCCGCTGGTGTGGGTGGTGCGGCGGACGATCTCGTTTGAGACGGGGACGCAGGTGCCGGAGCGACCGCTGGTGTTCTGTGGGATTGCGCGGCCGGAGGGGTTTGTAACGATGTTGCAGGGTGTGGGCGTGGCGGTGGGAGAGACGGTATTCTTCGCCGATCATGCGGAGTATGGGGATGCAGCGATTGCACGGTTGGTGGAGGCCGCGAAGGCGTGTGGGGCGGATGGCTTTGTGACGACGGAGAAGGATGCGGTGAAGTTGACGGAGGCTCTGCGGACGCGGCTGGAGGGGGTCGGACCGGTGGCGGTGGCGAAGCTGGATCTGGAGCTGGTGGATGAGAAGGCTTCGATCGATGGGATGATTGTGAGGGTGAGGGCGATCGACAGGCGGCGGCGGAAGGTCTGGTAGTTCTTCTACTTTTGCGTAGTGCTTGAGTGACTTTGATTTTGGGGGCGTGTTGATGGGAGCTGCGCAGCGGATTCTGGTGGTGCGGGTGGGGGCGATGGGCGACGTGCTCCATGCGCTGCCGGCTGTGGCCGCGCTGCGGGAGCTGAGGCCGGAGTGGGAGATTGGCTGGGCGATTGAGCCGCGCTGGAGCGCTTTGCTGGCGGCGGAGTCTGGATCGGGGCTTGGGTTGCGTGGTGTTGAGCCTCGCGGTGCAGGAATGCCGATGGTGGATGGGTGGTTTGGAGTGGAGACGCGAGAGTGGAAGCGGCTCGGGGTGTCGCGGGCTACGGTAGATAACATTCGGGGGCTGCGGCGGGAGTTGCGACGGGAGCGCTTCCACGTAGCGGTGGATATGCAGGGGCTGGTGCGGTCGGCGGTGGTGGGTTGGATGGCGGGAGCGGGACGGCTGGTGGGTCGGGCGGAGCCGCGGGAGGGGATGGCAAAGATTTTGTACGGCGATCGGGTTGCGGTGAAGACCGTGCACGTGGTGGAGCAGGGGTGCGAGTTGCTGGGGGCGGCGGTGGGGTTGGAGCTGGTGCCGGGCAGGGTGGCGTTGCCGGTGGATGCTGTTGCAGAGAGCTGGTGCGATGGATTGGGATTGGGAGAGAGGCGGTTAGTGCTGCTGGCTCCTACGGCGGGTTGGGGGGCGAAGGCGTGGCCGGCGGATCGGTATGGCCGGGTGGCGGCGGAGTTGGGGCGGGCGGGTTTTGAGGTGCTGGTGAATGCTGTTCCGGGTGGAGATGCGGTGGCGGATGCCGTGGTTCGGGCGAGTGAGGGGGCGGCGGCGGTGGTCGCCTGCTCCGTGGGAGAGATGGTGGCGTTGGTGCGGCGGGCAGCGCTGGTAGTTGCTGGGGATTCGGGGCCGTTGCATCTTGCGGCTGTACTGGAGCGGCCGGTGGTGGGGATCTATGGACCGACCGACCCGGCGCGGACGGGGCCGTATGGGGTGGGGACGGCGTTTGCGGGGCAGGTGTTGCGGGATGCTTCCAGCGTGACCAGCCATACGCGGGTGACGCAGGTCGAGGCAGGGATGTTGCGGATTGGGGTGGAGGATGTAGTGGGGGCTGCTCTGGAAGTTTTACAGGCGTGAGTTTCAGTAGTTTGGCGAGTTCTGAGAGACTGGGTAGGTGGTTGCTTTTGTTTGAGGTGTTGGATTGAGTGAACGGACGCGCTGGCAGAAGATCGCACGCAGGATTCGAGTGCCGCTGGGATTTGTCTTTGCGGGAGTGTTTTTGTGGCTGGCGCGACCTACCTGGTTGACGCTGGGACTGAGCCTGCTGCTGGTGGCACCTGGGATCTGGCTGCGTGGGTATGCCGCGGGGTATGTGCGCAAGAACACGGAACTTACCCGGACCGGGCCGTATGCACGGACGCGGAATCCGCTGTATCTGGGCAGCATGATGATTGCGTTTGGATTTGCCGGTGCGGCGGGGAGTTGGGTGATTCTGATCTCGCTGGTGGCGCTGTTTGCGGCGATTTACTGGCCTACGATCCGTGGGGAAGAGGCGTATTTGCGGGAGAAATTTGCTGGGTTTGATGAATATGCGAAGAGCGTTCCTCGGCTGATTCCGCGGCTGACGGCGGCGGCTACCGATGACATTGCCGGGAGCTTCTCGTCTGACTTATATCGGCACCATCGCGAGTACCAGGCGCTGATGGGTGCGCTGGCGATCTACGCGGCACTGGCCCTGAAGCTGGTTTGGATGGCGCGAGGCGGAGTGATTTGGTAGGCGGTACCGTCTGGTCACTTTAGGCGGGTGGATGGGCAGGGAGTTAGGATGGTTTGGCTGAGGTGTCTTGCCTTTTGTGCCAACCAGAATTCAACGATTGAGACGAGTGATCCGATTTGCTGATGCGTAGGTCTGTATCTTTTGCTGGCTCCCTGGTTCTGCTGGTTGTGGCGAGTGTGCGCCCGGCGGATGGACAGTTGCTTGGGCTGGGGGCGAAACCTGCGCCGCCGGTGGAGATTCCCACGCTACAGGCCCCGACGGCGGGGTATGTGTTTCCGCCTCGGCAGACGTTGAACTTTACGGTGGACTGGCGGGTGTTTACGGCCGGAACGGCGGTCTTCCACCTGGAACAGGCAGGCGGAGTACAGAAGGTGACGGCGACGGCGGACTCGGTGGGGACGACGGCGATGCTGTTTCCGGTGATCGATGAATTCCAGTCGTCGTTCGATACCAAGACAGGCTGCTCGGTGGGATTCAGCAAGCAGTTGTCCGAGGGTCGGCGGAAGGTATCGAGCGAACTGACGTTTGACTACACGACGGGCAAGCAGACGCAGACGGAGAAGAACCTGGTGAAGGGGACGCAGAAGACACAGGTTGCGTCGATTCCGGGGTGCGTGACCGATTCCCTTTCTGCGATCTTCTATGCAGCCTCGCAGCCGATGGTGCTGGGCCAGCCGATCAAGTTTCCGCTGGCCGACTCCATGCGAACGGTGACGGTGGCGATGAAGGTGGAGGCGAAGGAAGAGATCAAGACCCCGGCAGGGACCTTCCAGACGATTCGGGTGCAGCCGACCGCCGATGAAGGCATCGTGAAAAACCGGGGTGCAATCTGGATCTGGTACACGGACGATGCGCGGCATATGCCGGTGCAGATGCGGGTCCACTTGTCGCTGCTGCTGGGTACGATTACGTTTCGGCTGCAGTCGTTTGATACTAAGTAACCTCCCATAAGGACTCTGGATGATGTTTGCGTTTGAAGGGGATGCGGAGCCTACGCCACCGGAGGGTCTGGTGACGGTGGGGCGTTTTCTGGATCCGGTGGAGGCGCAGATGGCGAAGGGGATGCTGGAGTCGGCTGGGGTGGAGACGTTTCTGGTGGGCGAGAATCTAAATCACCTGATGCCGGTGGCGTTTCGAGTGCGGCTACAGGTGCGGGTGGAGGATGAGGCCGGGGCGCGGGAGTTGCTGGATTCGCCTGCGGTGGAGGATGAGGAATGACGGATATTGGGATGAAGCCTAAGGCGGTGGTTTGTTTGTCGGGTGGGATGGACTCGTGCGTGTGTACGGCGCTGGCGGCGCGGGACTACGAGGTGTATGCGGTGCACTTCAGCTACGGGCAACGGACGGAGGGGCGGGAGTTGCTCTCGGCGCAGGGGATTGCCCGTGAGGTGGGGGTGAAAGAGTTGATGGCGCTGAAGATGGACCTGTTCCGGAAGATTGGGGGGTCGGCGCTGACGGACTCAGCGATTGCGGTTCCGGACGCCGGGGCCGAAGATCCTACTACGAGCGAACGGCATGGGAGCGAGGTGCCGGTGACATATGTTCCGTTCCGCAATGCGCATTTTCTTTCGGCGGCGGTGAGCTGGGCGGAGGTGCTGGGCGCGAAGACGGTGATCCTGGGGGCGGTGGAGCAGGACAGCTCGGGGTATCCGGACTGCCGGCCAGCGTATTACACGGCATTCAATGAACTGATCCGGCAAGGGACGAAGGACGGCGACATACGGGTGGAGACGCCGCTGATCGGGCTACGGAAGAGCGAGATTGTGCGGCTGGGAGTTGAACTCGGCGCTCCGTTGCATGTAAGTTGGTCATGCTATTCCGGGGAGACGGAGGCCTGTGGAGTATGCGAGAGCTGTGCGTTGCGGCTGCGTGCGTTCCGGGAGGCTGGCGCAGTCGATCCTATCCGATATGCCGTTCTTTAAAGCTGGTTTTGGCATCTTATGAGTTGTGCCGTCTAAAATAGGACGGCAGGTTAAGTTGAACCGAGCAGAGATCACGACAGGACCACGATGCACCGGAGAAAACGGTGCCGGGAAGAGAGAAGGATTATGAAGCGTTTTGACTGGAAGATGATGCAAGGTAAAACGGCAGCCGTGTTGATGATGGCGGTACTGGCAGCGGTGGGGATCTTTGCTCCCAGCACCCTAGCGGCGCAGGCAAATCCGGCCAGCATCCATGGACATGTGCAGAATGCAGCCGCCCAATCGGTAACGAAGGGCGACGTAAAGCTGACGACCGACCGTTCCTCTGAAGAGAAGAGCCGTAAGTATGCGTACACGTTCCCGATCGATGCCAGCGGTAATTACACCGGGACCGGCATTGCACCGGGTGATTACGTGGCGATCGTGTTTGTGGATGGCAAGAGCCTGGACTTTATCGACAGCCTTCCCCTCGCCGGCGGCGATAACAAGACTGCGGATTTCGACATGACGCGCAAGGCGTATACGGACAAGATGACTCCTGAGGAGAAGAAGGCCTTGGAGGACTTCAAGAAGGCGAACTCCGAAGCAGTTGCCGCGAACTCCAAGATTGCCAACCTGAACACGCTCCTGCAGCAGGCACGGGCCGACAACAAGGCTGGGAACTATGATGCGTCCATCAAGGCGATGCAGCAGGCTACCGCGGCGAAGCCGGATGAGGCGATCCTGTGGATCACTCTGGGCGATGCTCAACTTGGCGGCGCAGATACCGATGCGAAGGCTGCCAAGTCGGCGGGTAAGTCTCCAAGCGACCCAGCTATCCTGGCGAAGTACACGGATGCAGCTGCTTCCTACAAGAAGAGCATTGATCTGAATGCTGCCTCGAAGAAGCCAAACCCCGAGACCGCAGCCACCGCTTACAACCAGATGGGTACGGCATACGGCAAGATGGGCGATGCGAAGAATGCTTCGGACGCCTATGACAATGCAGCCAAGACGTTGCCATCGAATGCCGGCATGTACTTCTTCAACGAAGCTGCCACCATGTACAACGCCGGCAAGATGGATGAAGCAGCCGCGGCCGCCGATAAAGCGATCGAAGCTGATCCGAAGCGTCCGGACGCGTACTACATCAAGGGACAGGCGCTGATTCCGAAGGCGACGATCGACCCGAAGACACAGAAAATTGTGGCTCCTCCGGGATGCGTTGAGGCCTACCAGGCATACCTGGAGCTGGCACCGACGGGCTCTCACGCAGAGGACGTCAAGGGAATTCTGGCGGGTATCGGCGAGCAGATCAAGTCGACTTACAAGGCAACTCCTACGAAGAAGAAGTAGTTTCAGTAAAAGAACAGGAAAGCCCCGGGCTGGTGCTCGGGGCTTTCTTTTTTGGTGAAGAGGAGGGTTAGGATGGGCAGTGCTCCGTTGCAGGTGCTGGACTTTGATGCTGCGCTGGCGATGGTGCTGGAGTATGCGCACGCGGTGAAACGACCGGGGCTTGAGCGTGTGGAGCTGAGCGCGAGCCGGGGGCGGGTGCTGGCCGAGGAGGTGCGTGCGGACCGCGATCAACCGCCGTTTGACCGGTCGACGCGAGACGGCTTTGCAGTGCGAGCTGCGGACCTGATGGAGGGTAAAAGACTGCGGGTTGCAGGCCAGGTGCGGGCTGGCGAGAGTTGGCAAGGTGGGGAGATTGCAGCAGGTGGATGCGTTGAGATTATGACCGGAGCCCCGGTGCCGGAGGGTCTGGATGCAGTGGTGATGGTGGAGCATGTCGCGAGGGATGGCGCAGAGGTTCGGGTTCCAGTGGAGAGGGTGTTGCGCGTGAGCGAGAATGTGGTTCCGCAGGGCGCGGAGGCGCGAACGGGCGATCTGGTCTTAGGACGTGGAACCCAGATGGGGGCGGCGGAGATTGCATTGGCTGCGAGTTGTGGCTTCGCCGAACTGGTAGTGTATGCGCGGCCAATGGTGGCGATTGTGGCGACCGGAGATGAGCTGGTGGATGTGGGCGAGGAGCCGGAGAGCTGGCAGATTCGTAACTCGAACGGTTACGCACTGAATGCGCTGGTGGAAGAGGCGGGTGGGTTTGGCGGTCGGCTAGCGGTCGCGAAGGACGTTCGGCAAGAGGTGTGGGAGCGGGTGGCGCAGGGACGGATGTGGGACCTGATGGTGTTCTCCGGTGGCGTTTCGATGGGCGAATACGACCTGGTGGAGGAGGTGCTCGCGGAATTTGGCGCAGAGTTCTTTTTTACCGGGGTGAAGATGCAGCCGGGCAAGCCGGTGGTGTTTGGCCGGCTACCTGCGCGGACGAGCGGGAGTGGAGCGGGGCCGGAGTGCTACTTCTTTGGCCTGCCGGGAAACCCGGTTTCGACGCAGGTGACATTCCATTGCTTTGTGGAGCCGCTGCTGCGGGCAATGGGTGGCGGGGCGGTGGAAGGACCGCGGTTTGTGCAGGCCACGCTGTCAGAAGGGGTGGAGGGTAAAGCGGGACTGACGCGGGTTCTTCCGGCGCGCGTGACGTATGACAGGGTGAAGCCGACGGTGCGGGTGGTAGGGTGGCAGGGATCGGGCGACCTGGGGGCAAATGCACGGGCGAACTGCTATGCGGTGCTGCCAAATGGGGTAGAAAAGTTTGACGTGGGGAATGTGATTACAGTGCTGCTGCGGTAGGATGTCGCCATGCAGGGGGTGTTGGGGATGGATGCTGTACGGGCAAAGGTATGGCTGGGGATAGTGGGCGGCGCCTTGATTGCGATGGGGGCCGGGGCGTTGGGGGTGTGGAGTTTGTTTTTGGTATGGAGCCACCACATGTTCATCATGGGGGCGAGTTCGCCTGTGGGCTATGCCGTCTTGTTCCTGCCCTTGCTCGCAATTGCTGCGGGGTTGGGGTTGGTCGTGCGGGCCTTGCGGCGCGGGCAGGTGGGATTGGGTTAGGCTTGAGCCATGGATGATGAAGAGATCGTTTACTTGTCGGAGTTGATTCAGGACGATGCGCCGGAGGTGCTGAGGGAGCTTCACCCCGGCGCAGTGGCAGAGACGCTGATCGTGGTGGAGCGCCTGTCGCACTACGACGAGGCGGGCCAGGCGCACATGGTGGATGTGGGGGAGAAGACAGCGACGCGGCGGGAGGCGGTGGCGGCGGCGTTTGTGGAGTTGAGCGAGGTGGTGCTGGCTGCCCTGCCGCAAAATCCTAAGGGAAATCCGCTGGAGGTAGCGCGGTTTGCGGGGATCATGGCGGCGAAGAAGACGAGCGATCTGATTCCGATGTGCCATCCGCTGGCGTTGAGCTTTGTGGATGTGCAGGCGACGGTGGTGGAGGGGGGCGTGGCAATTGAGGCCACCGCCGCAACGGTTGCCGGGACGGGCGTAGAGATGGAAGCGATGGTTGCTGCCTCTGTCGCGGCACTTACGGTGTATGACATGACCAAGGCGCTGGACAAGGGAATACGCATCCGCGAGGTGGTGCTCTTGCGGAAGAGTGGCGGCAAGAGTGGGGAGTACCGGCGGGGGTAGCGCGGTTTTACTGCTCTGCTACTTTGCGAGATGAGTGGTGAAGAAGCGAGCCATGATGGCGTCGGCTTCTTTGGATTCGGGAAGTGCGGGGTTATTCCAGAAGGCATGGGGCAACGCTTCGAAGACCACAAGTTGGGCATCGATCCCGGCGCGGAGGTAGGCGCGGTGCAGGATCGTGGTGCCGCTGAGAAGCATGTCGCGGCCGCTGGTGATGAAGAGGGTCGGTGGTAGGCCTTTGAGGTCAGCGTAAAGAGGCGAGAGGACGGGATCGCTGGGATCGGTGGAGGCGACATACTCTTCGCTGCGGGGGCGGGACTGGGGCGGGTCGAGATGCCCGGAGAAGCCGCTGAGAGCGTAGAGTGCGGTGGAGTCCGTATTTTGGCTGAAGTCTCCCATGCCGGAAAAGATACCGGTAACAGCGGGCAGCGGGAGATGAAGCTGCTTTAGCTTGACGGTGACTTCGGCGGTAAGGATGGCACCGGCGGAGGTGCCGTAGAGGCCGATGTGGCTGGGCTTGTAGGTCTTGAGGAGTTCCTTGTAGACGGCGATGGCGTCATCGAGTCCGGCTGGAAAAGGATGCTCTGGAGCAAGACGATAGAGGACGGCCACGACCTTGATACCGGTGAGGTTGGCGATGGGGACGGTTTCGGTTAGCGAGCCGGAGTCGGAGTTGAAGCCGCCGCCGTGGAGGTTGATGAGGACGCGGTCGCGATTGGCCGGGGATATGGTGATGGGAGTGATGATGCGGACTGGGACGCCGGCGATAGTGTCTTCAGCGATAGTGGCGGGGTAGAGCTTCTGCGAGGCGATGCCGGCACCGGCCTGCCACTTGTCGGTGCCGGTGCGACGCTCTTCGAGTGTCTGGGGCACGACGGCATCGGAGACGACGCGGGCGAGGGACTTCTGGGCCTCGGGGCTGACGGTGGTAGGGACGGGCATGATGCGGGTGACGTAGGCGGTGCCATCGGGTGCGATGGTGCTGCTGTCGTGCGGGGTCGTCTGCTGTGCAAGGGCTACGGGCAGCAGAGATGCGGCGAGTAAGGCTGGTAGCAGTTGGTTGCGAATCGAGCACATGAGTCTAATCCCCTTGTTGTTGCTGCAGGAAGAATAGTACGCGAGCGGTGGGATGGTCTGCAGACAGCGGAGCTTAGATAGCTGTGGCGAGGGTGACGGCGAAGAGGTGGCTGGGATCGTGCCAGGTCTGGGTGGGGGTGAAGTTGGCCGAGGTCAATAGGGTGGCGATTGTCTGAGGGGTGAATTTGTAACTGTTTTCGGTATGAATGGTCTCGCCTTTAGCGAAGTGGATGGGAGGGAGGGTGGGAAGGGTGATGGTCTGGGGGCGGAGGGATTCCAGGTGCATCTCGATGCGGGATTCCATGGGGTTCCAACAGGCCTGATGACGGAAGTGGGCCAGGTCGAAGTCTGCGCCGAGGTCGCGGTTGAGGCGGGTGAGGACGTTGCGGTTGAAGGCAGCGGTGGTGCCTGCGGCGTCGTTGTAGGCGGCGAGGAGATCTGCTACGGATTTGTTTGGGCCCGGAGCGAGGTCTGTACCGAGGAGGAGTTTATCGCCGGGTTGGAGTTGCGCTCGGAGATTGCTGAGGACTTCGACAGCATCTGCGGGTGCGAAGTTGCCGATGCTGGAGCCGATGTACAGGGCCAGGGTGCGGGTGTTGCGGAGGCGATCGAGGGGGAGAGCCTCGCGGGTGTAATCGGCGACCTGACTGCGCACAGTGACCCCGGGGATGTGAACGAGGATATTTTCAGTGGCTTCGTCGAGAGCGGTCTCAGAGACGTCGACAGGTTGATAGACGACATTTCCCTGCTGGCGAACTGCGGCGGCGAGGAGGATGCCAGTCTTGGTGGCGGTGCCTGCGCCCAACTCGATAAGAGTGAGGGGCTGCGTTGATCCGGCAGCCGCTTGCTGGAGGATCTCATCAGCGTGGGCGATGAAGATAGCGCGCTCGGTGCGGGTGAGGTAGTACTCGGGTAGCTGGGTGATCTGCTCGAAGAGATGCGAGCCAGTCTGGTCGTAGAAGAGCCAGGGGGAGAGGGTCTTGGGAGTGGCAGTGAGGCCGACGCGGGCCTCGCAGAGGACGGACTCGTGCACTACCTGGGGCGAGACGGTGGCGTAGGAGGACATGAAAGGACCTTTGTGCATCCGTAAACTTTAGCGTTGGTAAGGACGAATGGGTAACGACACAGTTGAGATGCGTGAGGGCCTGCTGGTATGCAGAACGAGTTTTGATAGGGTGCTCATTTGTTTCCGTCTTTTGCGAGACGGAGACCAGAGAACTGCCAGCGGGAGCCGGGGGAGAAGAAGTTCCGGTAGGTGGGACGGATGTGAGTGGCCGGGGTAACGCAGGAGCCACCGCGCAGGATGACCTGCGAGGACATGAACTTGCCGTTGTACTCGCCGAGCGCGCCGGGGAGGGGCTTGTAGCCGGGGTAGCCGGTATAGCCACTGGCGGTCCACTCCCATACATCGCCGAACATCTGCTGCAGGCCGGGTGCGGCGGAGGATGGTGTGGGGTGGAGGTTGGCGGACTTCAGGAAGTTCGCGGCCATCGATTTGGCCACTTGGGTGGCGGCGTGCTCCCACTCGAACTCGGTTGGGAGGCGGTGGCCAGCGAAGCGAGCGTAGGCGTCGGCCTCAAAGAAGCTGAGGTGGCAGACGGGGGTTTCAGAGAGGTCGTCGAGTGGGACGAAGCCGTGCATGGTATAGATGGACCAGCCCGACTGGGTAGAGGTATCGTGCCGCCAGTAGAGAGGGGCATGCCAGCCTTCGGCACGGTTGGTGGCCCAGCCCTCGGAGAGCCAGAGTTCGGGGCGGGCGTAGCCGCCCTGATCGATGAAGGCGAGGTACTCAGCGCAGGTGACCAGACGGGTTGCCAGAGCGTAGGGAGCGAGGAAGACCTGGTGCCGGGGGGTCTCGTTGTCGAAGGCGAAGGCGGTGGGATCGGCTGGATCCGGGTCGATGCCAATGCCTATGAGGCCACCTTGGAAATTAACCCAAGCCTGCGGCGGGGCGGGCATGGTGTTGTCTGTTCCTTGTAAGGCCAAGGGAGCTTCGAGATACGCGGGGTGGAGCGGATTGGTGAAGAGGGCGTGCTTGATATCGGTGGCAATCAGTTCCAGGTGCTGTTGCTCGTGTTGGAGTCCCAGGGTGATGCGGCGGGTGGCCTCGTCTTCTGCCGGATGCTGGAGGAACGTGGTAATGGCAGCGTCGACGTGGGCGCGGTAGGCCAGGATGGACTCAAGCGGCGGGCGGGAGAAGGAGGCGCGGAGCTTCTTCTCCGGCATATCGCCGAGGGAGTTGTAGTAGCTGTTGAAGAGCCATAGGAAGTCGGGATGGAAGGGTTGGTAGCCGGCGACGTACTCACGCAGGACGAAGGTCTCAAAGAACCAACTGGTATGGGCCAGGTGCCATTTGACTGGGCTGGCCTCGGGACAGGACTGGACCATGAGGTCTTCCGGAGAGAGGGGGCGGCAGAATTCGAGGGTCGCTGTGCGGACGGCCTGATAGCGGGCCAGGAGCGAGGAGAGGGTGGGGACGGTGGCTGCCATGGGAGTCATAGGGATTCTCGAGTCCGATACTGCGCGCTGGATTTGGAGACGCTGGCTTTGCTACGACCTGCAGCTACTGGTTGCGACCACTACTGGGAATTGGATGCGGCTCGAAGGACTAAAGTTACGCGTGGGCGTTGAGAAGGCGAGCGAGCAGGTAGGCGGCAGAGGCTGCGGCACCTCCGATGAGGGTGGTCTGGAGGGCGCTGCGCAGCCAGCCGGTACCGACCAGCTTGCCTTTGAGGGCGCCGAAGACAGCGAGAGCGAAGAGAGTGATGATGACAGAGAGTTTAAGGGCGGTAGCGGAGTCTGAGACGAACATGTAGGGCAGCAATGGGACAAAGCCGCCCGCAACGTACGAGAAGGCGATGGTGAGGGCAGAGCGGTGAGCACGGTTGGCGGCAGGCTCCTCCAGACCGAGCTCGAAGCGCATCATGAAGTCGACCCAGGCGGGATGGTTCTGTTTGAGGGCTTCGAGGACCGGGGTGGCGGCCTCGCGGGAGACGGAGTATCTCTGGAAGATCTCGTAGATCTCTTCCTCTTCGTCGCGCGGGCGATGGATGACTTCGTCCTTCTCGCGGGCGAGTTCGGAGGCGTAGTGCTCGACGTCTCCGCGGGCGGCGAGGTACCCGCCAAGGCCCATGGCGATGGAGCCGGCGGCGATCTCAGCAAGGCCGGCTACGACGACGATGTGGGAGGCTGCGACTCCGGAGAGGCCGGCGGCCAGGGCGAAAGGGACGGTAAGGCCGTCTGAGAGACCGATGACGACGTCGCGAACCGTCTCAGTGGATTCAAAGTGGGTCTCGTGGTGAGGGTTCGCGGCGACATCGTGCATGGCGATAGTTTAGTCCAGACCAATCGTGGAAAGGGTGGGGCGGGGATGAAGAGTTTTGACAGGACAGGATTGCGGCGGCATGTGAGAGGAAAGGTGTGGCCGATAATTATGGGCGAAATATCGGGTAAAGAGCGTCTTTCGTGGAGCGGATGCGTCTGTAACTGCATACGAGATTGCTTCTGGGCCGGTAGGAACCAGCAGCCGGAATTCGATTCTGGAATGAGACGGGACGGCAAAGAAATGACGAAGCAGAGTGCAGTACAGCGCTGGGTTGCCGGAATGGCTTTAGCGGTTGGGATGAGCCTGGGCGCGGTGGCGCAGATGCCAGAGGGTGCAGGTGGTCCTGGCGGCGGTGGGCGCGGCGCTTTTGCCGGTGGGCAGATGGTGCAGGGGACGGTAACGGCAGTTGCTGCGGACAAGTTAACCATAAAGACGGAAGCTGGCGATGTGTACCAGGTCGCGCTAAGCGCGAATACGCGGTTGATGAAGGCACGCCAGCCGGTGAAGGTGACAGAGATCAAGCCGGGCGATGGCGTGGGCGCGATGGGGGTGATGGACGTCCCGACCAAGACGGTGCATGCGCTGATGGTCGCAGTGGTGGATGCTGAGGATGTGAAGAAGGCGCGGGAGGGGATGGGCAAGGTCTACATCATCGGAAAGGTGACGGCGATCGATGAGGTGAAGCTGACGATCCTGCGGACGGATGGGGTGACCCAGGTGATCGAGGTGGATGAGACGACCTCCTTCAAGAAGGGCGGCCGCGGGATCGCGATCGTTGGGGGTGGAATCGGTCTGGGGATGGGAATGGGCAGCGGCGGTGGACGGCAGGGTAGCGATGGTGCCGGTGGACCGCGTCCGGGTGGCGCAGGCGCTGGGAACGGCGGTGGCGGCGAGAGTATTACGCTGGCGGACGTGAAGGTGGGCGATACAGTGGGCGGGCAAGGCTCGGTGAAGCATGGCATGTTTGTGCCGACCGAGCTGGGCGTGATGGATGCTGCGGCGATGGGTCAACGGCGGCGGCGGCCTGCAGCGGACGGTGCGACAGGAACGTCGACTGGAACTCCAGCCGGACCTGCTTCGAACGGCACTGCACCCCAATAGGTAATTTGGGCTTCGATGAATCGACTTGAGAACGAGGTGGATGTGCGACGAGTAAGACACAATTTCGGCGTGGGTGCAGTGGTGTTGGCGGTGATGGCTGGGCTGACAGAATCGCATGGCTGGGCGCAGGATGCTGCGGTTCCGGCTGCTCCTGCTGCAGCGACGCAGACCGCTCCCGCTGTTGCTGCGGGTGGGGTGATTCGTGGGACGGTGAAGGCGGGTGCCGTGCCGCTGCCGGGTGTGGGACTGACCGCAACCAATACTTTGACCGGCAAGAAGTATGCGACGACGACAGATGTGACCGGAGTGTTCGTCATGACGGTTCCACGCAATGGACGGTATGTGGTGAAGGCGGAGTTGGCGGCGTTTGCGAACCTGACGCAGGAGGCGCTCATCAACGCTGCGAGCGAGAACGGCGGCAAGCCAGAGCAGGTGGTGGAGTTTGGGATGCAGCTCGCCTCGCGCGTGGAGCAGCAGCAAACTATGGCTGGTGGCGCGGGAGGTGCGACGGCAAGTGGACTGGCAAATGCTTTGGGTCGTGGGGTTCAGTCGTTGAATCTGTCGGAGGGCGCGACGGATACCGCCGATGCGAGTTCGGGCGGAGGAAATGCAGGCGCGGCGTTGCCGACGCTGGCGGGACTGGGTGGCGGGGATGCGGCGGCAACGGATTCGGTCGCAGTGAGCGGCGCAATCGGGACGACGAATGGGCTGGCGAACTTCAATGAAGATGAGATTCGGCAGCGTGTCGAAGATGCGGTGGCGCAGGCGCAGCGCAACGGTGGCGCGCAGGCGGATATGGCGAACGCCGTAGTGGGCATGATTGGCGTGATGATGGGTGGAGGTGGTCCGGGTGGTCGTGGACCTGGTGGTGGCGGTGGCGGTGGCGGTGGTTTTCGCGGGTTCAATCCGACGCAGCCGCATGGAGCCGTTTTCTATCAGGGCGGCAATGGAGCGTTGAATGCGACGAACTACTCGTTGAATGGCGCACCAGTGGTGAAGCCTTCGTATAGCTCGAACCGGTTCGGCGTGAGCTTTACGGGGTCGCCTTCGATTCCGGGAGTGCTGAAGGCGAACACGAAGCAGTTCATCTTCTTCAACCTGACCGGGCAGCGAAACATTAATCCTGAGAATCTGTACGGCACAGTGCCGACGCTGGCGCAGCGAGGTGGCGATTTTTCGCAGACGAGTGTGCCGATCTATGATCCGACGACAGGGCAGCAGTTCAACTGCAATGGCGTGCTGAATGTGATCTGCGCGCAACGAATCTCCGCGCAGGCGAAGGCGTTGCTGACGTACTACCCTGCACCGAACGTTCCCATTGCAGGGACGTCGGTGTACAACTACCAGACGATTACGACGGCTGGACAGAATGCTACGCAGGCTTCGCTGCGCTTTGTGCGGAACTTTGGTTCGGGTGGGTTTGGCGGCTTCGGTGGTGGTGGACGTGGCGGCGGAGGTGGTGGCGGGGGACGTCAATCTACCGCGACGGCGAAGACGTTGCGGCAAAGCATCAACTTCAACGGCAGCTACTCGCATAACGCCAGCGCCAATAAGAATCTGTTTGCTCAGTTGGGTGGGAGCACCTCTTCTGAAGGGTATGGAATGTCTGCCGGGTACACGGTGGGGTATGGACGTATCAACAATAATCTGACGCTGAACTGGAACCGCTCGCACGCTACGACGACGAACTACTTCACGAACGGTGCTACGAACCCCACATTGGCGGCGGGGATCTCTGTACCGACACAGAGTGCGGGGCTGGCAAATCCGACGTTCTATTACGGGCTGCCGAATATTTCGATTACGGGTTTCAACGGGTTGAACGAGGTGACGCCGCGCGATGCGATCAACCAGACGATCTCGTTCTCGGATTTTGTAAGCTGGAGCCATAAGAAGCACAACATGCGCTTCGGGGTAGACTATCGGCGTATCCATGCGGATTCGCTGGGTGGCAATAACGTGGTGGGGACGTTTGTGTTCTCCGGTTTCTCGACACAGGGTGCGGCGACCGGCACGGCGACGGGGGCTTCGGGCTCAGGGTTTGCGGACTACCTGCTGGGGCTGCCGCAGCAGACGAAAATCCAAGCGGGCTTATCGAAGATCTATCTGCGCGCAAATGTGTATGACTGGTACGCGCAGGACGACTGGCGCATCCTCTCGAATGTCACGTTGAACGTGGGGCTGCGCTACGAGTACTTCTCACCTTACGTGGAGAAGAACAATCGGCTGGTGAACCTGGACCACAATGCGGACTTTACGCAGGTGGCTCCGGTGCTCCCCAATGCGGCGGGGCCGTATGGCGGGACCTATCCGCGGTCGCTGGTGAATCCGGACCGCAGCATGTACTCGCCGCGACTGGGCATTGCATGGCGGCCAAAGTTCCTGAAGCAGACGGTGGTGCGGAGCGGCTACGGGATCAACTACAACACTGGGCAGTTCGCTACGTTCGCGCAGTCGCTGGCGTTCCAGCCGCCCTTCGCCGTGACGCAGACGAACGTGCTGGCGACGACTGCGAACCCGACGGGATGCACGCAGTCGAACATGACCTTTGCAAGTGGGTTCAACTGCTCGTCCAAAGCGGTACAGAACAACTACTCGGTGAACAAGGATTACAGGCTGGGCAATGTGCAAGTTTGGAACCTGGATGTGCAGCGCTCGTTCCCGCTGGGCATTGTGATGAACGTGGGGTACAGCGGATCGCTGGGCGGCAATCTGGATATGGTGCGCGCCCCGAACCACACGGCGGACAGTGTGACGACGAGCAATGCGCAGGCATTTACGTACGAGGACTCCGTGGGGTACTCGCGGCAGAACTCGCTGGCGGTGAATGTTCGGAAGCGGATGCAGAAAGGCATCTCCGTACAGGCCACGTATACGTATGGGCACTCGATCGATAACGCCTCCTCTATCGGGGGAGGCGGGCAGACGACGGTGCAGAATGATCTGCGGCTCGATCTCGAAGAGAGTAACTCCGCCTTCGACGTACGGCATAAGGTGAATGGAAACTGGGTGATCGAGCTGCCATTTGGACCGAACCGCCTGTTCTTCACGAAGGGCGGCTTCTGGTCCAAGACGCTGGATGGATTCTCCGTCTCGGGCGACTATACCTTTGCTTCGGGGACGTTCTACACGCCGAGGTACAACTCGACCTCTGCGCAGATTGCTGCGGGTGGCACGTATACGCTGCGGCCGGACCGGGTGTTCAGCCAGCCGATTTCGGGCCCAGGTACGCGGTCTCTTTGGTTCAACAAGGCTGCGTTTACGGCTCCAGGGAATGGTTATGGAACGGCATCACGGAACTCGATTGCCGGGCCCGGAACGGTGAGCGTGAACATGTCGCTGTCGCGGACGGTAAGCCTCGGCGAGACACGGTCGTTTGAGGCCAGGCTGACGGCAGCGAATGCGCTGAACACGGTGCAGTACTCGGGCATCGACACAACGGTGAACTCGCCGACGTATGGATTGGTGACGAACGCGGCCTCGATGCGGCAGATTACTTTGCTGGCACGGTATCGGTTTTAGCGCAGGATTTGGTTCAGTTTCAGGAACGATGGAGTGTTGGATGGCGGAGATGAGCTTGATGAACGCGGGTCGGGGTTGGGTTGCTGGGCTGATGGCTTGCCTGCTGGTGGGTGCGCCTGTGCGCGGAGTTGCGCAACAGCAGCCGGCGAGCGACTCCACCTTTACGTTGAAGGTGCAATCCGACATCGTGCTGACCAACGTCGTGGTGCGCGACAGGAAGACTGGTGCGGTGGTGAAGGGGCTGAAGGCCAGCGACTTTACGATTCTTGAAAATGGCAAGCCGCAGAAGGTCGCCAGCTTTGACTATCAGAACGTCGATGAAGCTGCGGTGTTGAATGAGAAGAGTACGGTGAGCGGCAAGGCTACGATCGCAGAGTTGTTGAACCGCAACCTGGCGGCTGACCCTGGGCAGTTGCGCGACCATCGGCTGATTGTGATGTTCTTTGACCTGAGCAGCATGCAGCCGGAGGACATCGACCGCGCGGTAGAGGCGGGGCAGGACTATGTGAATAAGAAGATGCAGCCGGCGGATTTGGTAGCGCTGGTGAGCCTCTCCACTGCGTTGACGATGAACCAAGACTTTACCTCCGACAAGGCTTCCCTGCTCAAAGGATTGGCAAAATATAACGGGAGCGAAGGTGCTGGCTTTGCGGATGGCGGCAACGGATCAAGCGATGGTACGGCGGACGATGGGTCCAGCTTTACGGCAGATGATAGTGAATACAACAGCTTGAACACGGACCGCGAGCTGTATGCGATCCGAACGATTGCCAAGAGCCTGGAGCGGGTCGATCAACGTAAGAGCATGCTGTACTTCAGCGGCGGCATCACACGCAACGGCGTAGAGAATCAGGCCAGTATGCGGGCCGCCACCAATGCGGCGGTGAAGGCGAATATGGCGATCTACAGCGTGGATACGAGAGGGCTTGAGGCCCTGCCACCCCTGGGGAATGCTTCGCAGGGTAGCCTGCGTGGGAACGCAGCGTATAGTGGCCGGGCGATGCAGGGACAGCTGGACTCGAACTTCGCGTCGCAGGAAATCCTGGGCACGCTGGCATCCGATACGGGCGGCAAAGCGTTCTTTGATTCGAATGATTTTGCTCCGGCCTTCCAGCAGGTGCAGCATGACACGGAGGCGTACTACATTGTGGGCTTCCATTCCACCAACCTGGCGCATGATGGCAGCTATCGCCACCTCACGGTGAAACTGAATCGTGCGGACGTGAAGATGGACTACAGACCGGGGTACTACGCGCCGGCGGACTTCCAACACTCGAAGACCGAAGACCGCGAGTTGCAGCTCACCGAGCAGTTGAAGAGCGATCTGCCGGCGACGGATGTGGCGGTGTATCTGCAGGCGTTGTACTTCCGGGTGAATGACAACAGCTTCTTTGTGCCGGTGTCCCTGATTGTGCCGGGATCGCAGATTCCATTCCTGAAGAATGGCGATCGGGACAAGGCCAACATCGATATCGTGGGGCAGGTGAAGAACGCGCAGGGTATCGCCGTCGGTAATATTCGCGATACGGCGAAGCTGGCGCTGGACGCCTCGCAGCAGGTGACGCGAAAGAACATCCAGTACTCCACCGGCTTCACGTTGGCGCCGGGGCGGTACCACCTGAAGTTTGTGGTGCGCGAGAACCAGACGGGGCGAATGGGCAGCTTTGAGACGGACCTGCAGGTGCCGGACATGAAGAAGGTGCCGCTGAAATTGAGTTCCATTGTTCTTTCCAGCCAGCAGACCCCAAACACCAAGAAGCTGGGCAATGGTGTGGTGAACCCGCTGGTACGGGACGGCGTGGAATGGATTCCGAATGTGCCGCATGTATTCCGCCAAGACCAGCATCTTTATTTTCTATATGAGGTGTATGACCCGGCACGCCAGCGTGGTGCTGCGCCGCTTGCGCCCTCACCGGGGATGATCCGCCGGGACAACGGGCCGGTGCGGGTGCTGACCAGCATCGAGTTTCTGATTGGCGGAGTGAAGGTGTATGAGACCCCGCTGGTGGAAGCGACGGCAGTGAATACGCCGGAGAGGCAGGCTGTGGCGTTCCAGTTTGACGTGCCGTTGGCGCAGCTGAAACCGGGCACCTACGTGTGCCAGGTGAACGTGATTGACGATGCGGGCGGGAGTTTCAGCTTTCCGCGGATGGCGTTGAAGGTGCAGGCACCAACGACTCCGGCAGTGGCTCCGGTAAGTACAACACCATCAACAACGGGGACGGCACTTGCGACGCCAGCACCTGCTGCTGTAGGTTCGGTACCGAAGTTGTAGCGAGGAGGCCTTGACAGCAACTTAGACTGGGAGGAATATGAGTGCCAACTCTCTTAAGGGGGTTACTGTCATGCGTATTTCCAATCATCACCTCCCTTCCCTGATCGTCGTGATTTCGGTACTGATTCTTCCCGCTGTTCTTGTCGCTCAACAGGCCGTCAATGTGGATGCCGGACGTCTGCTGGCGCACCGCAGCCCGGAGTGGCCGGGTATTGAAAAGCATCTTCCCAATCCGGCGACTGCCTCGCCCAATGATCTGGAGATGCAGGCGGACATTCTGCGGGCGCGCCGCTTCCCGGAGGATGCACTGGAATTCTATGGCTATGCGCTGAAGCGCGGGGCCGATACCGAGATCATCTATAAGAAGATTGGCGTGACCCACCTGGAGCTGCGCAATATCGTTCTGGCGCAACTGTATTTTCAAAAAGCCGTAAAGCTGAATCGCAAGGACGCTGAAGCATGGAACAACCTTGGCGCGGTGGAGTACCTGAGCCGGCAGTACGGGGCCGCAATCGGGGACTATAAGAAGTCGGTGAAGCTGGACAAGAAGTCTGCGGTCTACCACTCCAACCTGGGCATGGCGTACTTCGACCAGCACGACTATAAGAAGGCTCGCCTCGAGATCAGTACGGCGCTGAAGATGGACCCGGCCATCTTTACGCGGGGCAGCTCTTCAGGAGTCTCTGCGCACGTGCTTTCTCCGGAAGACCGGGCACGATTCTGCCTGGAGATGGCGAAGACCTATGCGCAGGCAGGCAACGAGGAGGAGATGCTGCACTCGCTCTCCATGGCGAGTGAGGCAGGGACGAACCTGCAGACCGAGATGGTCAAAGACAAGGTACTGGCTGGGTTCAAGGATGATCCGCGCGTGCTGGTGCTGATCCAGAATGCAAAGGCGCTGCGGGCTGGACAGAACGGACAAGCTGGCTTGGCGCAGGTAGGCACGGCTGGCGGCA
>JANYER010000272.1 GCA_025359825.1 Granulicella sp. | reverse complement strand
CTGCAACGCAGCCCAACCATCTCCGCTTGCACGATTCAGGCTCGCGAGCTCTTCCCGCCACGCTTCGTTCTCTGGCAACCAATGTAACTCGACCGACATGGCTTATGCCTCTCCGAACGTGATGTAGACATGCTCATGCTCTGGCGCCTCGATCAACTCCACCATAAAACGCAGCGGCGACATCCAGAACTGTACCCGCCGTCGGCCATAGGCCACCGCCGGCTGCGCCGCACCCGTGGCAATGCAGCCCTGCTCCAGCATTCGGGCACCTTCCGCATCCAGATCTGCAACCAGATACGCAACATGGTTCAGAACATTACGTCCCCCCCGCAACGACCCTGCGATAGGGCTTGCCTCGCCAAACGGAGCGATCAGCTCATAGCAAGGCCCGGTCTCGCTGCGGCCAAATTGTACCAGCACCCCAATGTCGGCGTCCTCAAAGACCTCGGTCCAGTACGACACATCCAACATCGCCTGTAGCAACTCCCGCCCGGTTGCCAGCTCCCCTACGACTACCCCGATATGGTCAAACCGTCGCGTACTCACAGCTCCGACAATACCCTCCGCAGCGACTCCTGCCAATCCATCATCCTCCACCCAAACTGTTTCTCCAGCCTATCGCAGTTCAGGCGCGAGTTCTCCGGCCGCCGCGCGGGCGTGGGATACTCCGAAGTTGGAATCGCAGCGATCTCCGCCAACTTCGACTCCGGCTCACGCTCGCGCACCTGCCGTACGGCCTTCGCCGCGAATCCAAACCACGTCGTCTCTCCCGCGCCAGCCGCATGGTACAAACCGCCAAACCCTTGCATCGCTTCTTCCAGTGACGAGTCTGCCGACTCCGTCTCGCACCGTTGCATCACCGCTGCGGTCATCGCGGCCAGGTCATGGCTCCAGGTGGGAGCACCATACTGATCCGCCACAACTTTGAGACTCTCTTTCTCTCGCGCCAGCCGCAAAATCGTCAGCAGAAAGTTCTTCCCCGTCCCGCCGTACACCCAGCTCGTCCGAAAGATCGCATGCGCTGCGCCGCTCTCTACCAGCGCTAGTTCCCCCGCCAGCTTGCTTGCGCCATACACACTCACCGGCCCGGTGGCGTCGCTTTCCACATAGGCCTTGGCGCCAGTTCCATCGAACACGTAGTCCGTAGAAAAGTGGAGCACCACAGCGCCGATCTTCTGCGCCTCCTCACCCATCACCCGCACTGCATCTCGATTCACCGCATAGGCCAGCTCCGGCTCGCTCTCTGCCTTGTCCACCGCCGTATATGCCGCCGGATTCACAATCCATCGTGGCCTAACCTGCCGAATAGTTTCTCGCAACAAACGAAAATCGCCAGCCACATCTGCCAGGTCAACCTGCCCTCGCACCGGAGCCGTGACCGCACCCAACGGCTGCAGTGTGCGCAGTAACTCACCCCCTACCTGACCGGAGCTGCCAGTCAACAAGATTCCACGAGCCGTCACGACACTGCTCACTAGTAGACCGTCTCTTCCAGAACTCGCAGCAGGTACTGACCATAAGTACTCTTCGCGATCTTGCCTGCCAGCGCCTTCAGCTCGTCGCTGGTGATGTATCCCAGCCGATACGCAATCTCTTCCGGACACGCCACTTTCAGCCCCTGCCGCTTCTCAATCGTCTGGATGAACATCGACGCCTCCAGCAACGAGTCATGCGTGCCCGTATCCAGCCAGGCAATTCCCCGGCCGAGTAGCTCCGTGCGCAGTTGCCCACGCTCCAGATACCACTTGTTTACATCCGTAATCTCGAGCTCACCACGGGGTGAGGGCTTTAAACCCTCTGCGATAGAGACCACCTGCGCATCGTAAAAATAGACACCTGTCACCGCATAGCGCGACTTCGGCTTCAACGGCTTCTCTTCAATTGAGATCGCCTTCCGGTCTGCATCAAACTCCACCACACCGTAGCGCTCTGGGTCCAGCACTGGATACGCAAATACCGTCGCACCGTCACCGCCTGCAGCCGCAGTTCGTAGCGTCTTGGCAAAGTCATGTCCGTAGAAGATGTTGTCGCCCAACACCAAGCAGCACCCTTCACCAGCAAGAAACTCTTTTCCAATGATGAAAGCCTGCGCCAGCCCATCCGGCGAAGGCTGCACCGCATAAATCAACGACAGGCCCCACTTCGTGCCGTCGCCCAGGAGCTGTTCGAACCGCGGCGTGTCCTCCGGCGTCGAGATGATCAACACCTCGCGAATCCCAGCCAGCATCAGCACCGACAGCGGATAATAGATCATCGGCTTGTCATACACCGGCAGCAATTGCTTGCTCACCGCCTGCGTCACCGGATGCAGACGCGTCCCCGATCCGCCAGCCAGAATAATTCCCTTCATCGTGCCCCCTCTGTGCCAGCCGCTGCTGTCCCTGCGACAGCCGTGCGATCTCCATAATTCTTCGTCACCCACTGCTGGTACGCGCCGCTAGTTACATTCGACACCCATTCGGCATTGGAGAGATACCATTGCACCGTCTTCCGCAGCCCGGTCTCGAAGCTCTCCTGCGCGCTCCACTTCAGCTCGCCTTCGAGCTTGCGTGCATCGATCGCGTAGCGGCGATCGTGTCCCGGACGGTCCGTAACGTACTTCACCTGTTGGAAGTGCGGCTTGAACTTCGACTCCGGCACCAGCTCATCGAGCAAAGCACATAGCGTCGTGACCACCTCAAGATTAGTGCGCTGGTTTCCTCCACCGACGTTGTAGGTCTCGCCCACGCGTCCGTTCGCCAGCACTACCCGCAACGCACTGGCATGGTCGCCGACGTACAACCAGTCGCGAACCTGTTGGCCGTCACCGTACACCGGCAGCGCCTTGCCTGCCAGCGCATTCGCAATCATCAGCGGAATCAGCTTCTCTGGAAACTGGTACGGACCATAGTTGTTCGAGCAGTTGGTAATGATCGTCGGCAGCCCATAGGTATGCAGCCAAGCGCGGACCAGGTGGTCGCTCGCAGCCTTCGAAGCAGCGTATGGCGAGTTCGGCGCATAGGGTGTCTCCTCGTGGAACGCCGGGTCCGTCGGAGACAACGTCCCGTACACCTCATCGGTAGAGACATGCAGAAAGCGGAACCGCTCCCGCTCTGCTCCCTCCAACCCGTCGTAGTATTTGCGCGCCGCCTGCAACATCGTAAACGTGCCATCGATGTTTGTCCGCAGAAAAGTCTCAGGCCCCACAATCGACCGGTCAACGTGACTCTCCGCCGCAAAGTGCACTATCGCCGACGGCCGGTGCTTCTCCAGCAAACCCTGTACCAGGGCTAGGTCGCCGATGTCTCCACGAACAAACGTATGTCCCGGATTGCCTTCCATCGAAGCCAGGTTCTCCAGATTGCCAGCATAGGTCAGGGCATCCAGATTCACCACCGGCCCCAATCCAGCACCCAGCCAATCCAGCACAAAGTTCGACCCAATAAACCCAGCACCACCCGTCACCAAGATTCCGTGTTTCATCCTTACCTTTCGTTCACAGTGCCTGCGCACTGGAGATTCAATTATCGCCCACTCAACTGCGCTGGGCCGCAGTCTGCATTTCGGCAGAGTTGCCTTTGCCAGAAAATCCTCGGATTGAGCTTAGGTGCAGACCAACAGCAGCAACTACAGACATATGAAACCACACATAAATTCGCAGCACGTTCTGATCAATGCTCAGGATCAACCACAAAAATACCGTCCCTCGAATCAGAGCACGAAGCCATTTCGCACGTTCATCGGACCACCGTTCCCGTATTAGACCCAAGAAACCGATCGTATTCGTCCCTAGAAACAGCAAGAATGGAACGATTCCGATCAATCCACTTGCAGCCAGCACATCCATCATGACCGGAAAGCCAAGATAGGTCTTACCGTCATTTGTAACTCCATGACGCTCCGAAATACGGCTCGAAACTCCACCCAAACTCCGGCCAATAAACGGGTGCTCCTCAAACACTACTACCGTGTCGAGAAAACGGTCGCGACGTTCATTCACGGAATGAGCAGCGGTATGGTTCAATCCAGTACCCGCTAGAAAAATATTGAGATTAATCGCCTGCCCCAACGAGCGCAGTCCCAGCCCCAACCCCACCGCCCAAACCACCAGCAGCAAGACAACGCGGGCACGAGGGATCTGCACCACCAGCCGACCCGAGAAGAAACGTCGCCCTATCTGTCCCACCCATTGCTTCAAGATGGGAAAGCCCCGTGTAACACCCTCCACCATCATGAAGATCCATGCGGACTTGCTCGTCGAAAGAAATAGTGAAAGGCCCACCAGTAACGTAAACCATCTCCATCGACGACCGGCAGTGAGTTGGGCCTTGGAGTAGCGAAGATCGACCAGCATAATCCACCCGGTCATCAAATAGGTTGCGTAGTAAGAGGGCTCATAACTAAACCCGTTGATACGAGCAAACCGGTCATGAACAATCCACTGCATCACAAAATAGCTGCCAAGATGCAAAACCGGTGTCACCAACTGAAATATGCCGAAGAATGCGATCGCGACATACGAGACGAGATAGGACATCATCAAGGGCTTAATAAATCGGCTGGTGCCATAGAGCTGAACCACGGCAAAGAAGCAGAGAACTGTAATAAACAGAAACAGCAGATACCGCATGGAGAAACTCAGGTCGATGCTGACGGGCAAAAACAATACCTGAAAGCCACACCACACCAGCAGCCAGACACCTCCACGCGGCCAGTCCACACGGCCATGTTGGGCGACCTTCGCCAGCGCTGCGACACACACTGGAATCATCAAAAGCTGAGCGATTCGCACCGTTCCACCCAGAGTGAAGACCAGGAAAATATCGAACGACGCCGTCAATAGGCACACTGTGAAGACCCAATGGACCCATCTCATTCTAGGCCCTCCGCAGCACACCATTCGTATTGCCCCAGACCACTCATCTATTCAGCAGCCCGTTGTGAGTGGGCAGGCCGCACGGCGACGATTGCCTGGTAGTGCTTTTGGTTCTCAGGATTACTGCGAACATTCTGCAAAAATATTCGGAACAGGCTTACACATACTCCGATCACCCCACCGCCCAGCAGACCAATCAGGCAAAACAACGTCCGCGGAGGCCAGCTCTTTCGCTCCGCCGGTACCGCATGGTCCAGCACCTCAATCATGGACACTGTCTTCGCCTCGCTTTGCTTGGCTCCTTCATACTGTCGCGCGAGCATTTCAAACAGCATCTCGTGAAACTTTACCTCGCGGGCTTTTCGCAGGCTCTCCAAAGCAATCTCTGGAGTCTTCGAGGTGGGCAAGCCACTGATGCTGCCGCCTCCGCCTGTCTGCATCCTTTGTAGTTGACGCCCCAGTCCTGCGATCTCGGCGCGCAACCGGATGACCTCCGGATTCTGCTCGGTTGCCCCTTGCAACAGCGCACCCAACTGCACCTCACGAAGTCGTATCTGTGCTCGGGTCGTCTCAAGGGAATTCAGGTTTGCCATCGCCTGCGACTGTGGCACCAGCACACCAGTTTTCTCCTGGGTTCGCTTAAGCTCTACCTCGGCGTCCGCCAGCGCATTCTTCTCCTTGATCATCTCCCGTTCGAAGTACGCACGCTGCTGCCCAGCTGAGGTAATGGCCAGGCCTTGGTTTGTCGTATCGAGTTCGGAAAGGTAGCTATTCGCCAGGTCTGCGGCCCGCTTTGGATCCACATCTTCAACCGTGACCCGGACCAATCCTTCCTTCGCGCTGTCGATCAACGTCCGCTTCGCCAGTACGGCGCGCGTGTCCATCAGGGTCTTTGCACCATAGACCTTCTTCAGGTCGTACTGCTGGACCAGATGGTCCGCCACTGTGCGGCTGCGCAGAATGTCTTGATAGATTTCATACCCACCCCCGGTAAGGTCCAGCCCACCTGTCGCCAATTGCAATGCCAGTGAGCTCGCCGATGGATTTGTCTGCGGCACCAGCAACACTGCCGTCGAAGAAAAAACAGGCTTCGTAATCAACATCACAACCAGCATTATTGCGAAGCCGATAATCGAAAAAAATACAATACGGGGCAAGTCCCTACGCAACACAAGCACGATGACGAGCAGATCGACTTCGCGACTGGCTGCCGCTTCGCTGTTTGCGTTCTCGTCATCCATCCCATTAGGCATCACTGATAACCCCGAATCCTTTCCTAATTCCACCCAGCGCTGCTTGTCGTCTTATCGTTACTTCAATACATTAATGGCCGCAACACCAATTCCAAACTGACCAACCACCGTCGCTATATCCACCAGTGTTCGCAGTACAGCGCGGCGATCCACCTGTAGCGGGACCACAATCGTATCGCCAGGGAACATCAGTGATCGCTCCAGGTTCGCATACTGATGACTCAACACCGACCCGTCGGCACGAAGAACAAAGGTACGTTTGGTGTCTGCCTGGCGGCTCGGACCTCCTGCCATCTTCAGGTAGTCCTTTACCCGCCTGCCGCGTTCAAACACGAACGCTGTCGCGCTATAAACCTGCCCTTCCACATTCACATTCGAGGGCACACGCGGCACCACAAAGCGGTCGCCATCCTCCAACGCAAGGTCAGGAATTTCGTCAACGCTTCGGCTGTCCGGCTTCAACTGCAGCACAATCCGTCCCACCGGCTGAATACGTCGCAGACGAGCGATGGCAGCCTGAGCGTTTGCCGCCGAAGCTACTGCAGCCGAAGCGTCGCGATCATTGATCGCCTTCGCTGCCAGCCCTGTCGACTCCGCCGAAACTTGTGCCTCCAACTGGTCGGCATACTCATTCAAACGCTGTTGCTCCACCCGTTTGGTAGATTGCCGCGTAAACTCCGAAGCGTACAGATAAGCATCCGAAGTCAGTCCGCCGGCGCGCTTCAACAGCTGCCGCAGCGTCTCCCCCGGCTGCACGCTATAGACACCCGAAGCGACAAACTCTCCCTCCAGCCGCACGAAGCGCGTCTGCTGCGAACTCGGCACTCTTAGATCCGCTGTCGAAAAGATCGTCACTACATCGCCGGCAAGCAGCTCCAGATTCTGGCTCGGGTCGCTCTCCAGAATCACCTTACCCAGGTTGAACGAGACCAGTGTAGTCGTCAGGTCCGACGCCTTCTGCCGCTCAATCACTGCGTAGCTCCAGTTAATATCGGGGGCACTCAAGACCACGTCCGTCTTGGCGGGAAATATTCCGTTCGTACCGGAGAGAGCCGCTGCCACCGAGCTGCCACCCTCACTCGTTCGCGCCGCTCCACCCTGCGTCACCCGATCGGATGCCGCATCGGTGGACGAGCCGCTCACCTGCAACGAACCCGTCGCGCCCGTATCCGCCGCACCTGGCTGATACTCATTGATGGGCTGCCCAAGCTGGTTGCGTCTCTGCCAGTAGTTCCGTGTCACCAGCGACTCTTTGTTCGGAATCAAGTCGCTGACACGCATGCCCGCGTGCCATACATACCGCCCCGGGTTTGCAACATTCCCCCGCAACGTAACTGCATCTTTAAAGTGGTCGACAACCGAGATCACCGAAACGACATCTCCACCCTGTAAGGGTGTAGCCTCCGGCTTCAGCAGATCAACATCGATAACGCTCAACACCGAGCGGTCCACAATCCGCTCCAACCGGGCCTGCGATCCCGCTGCACTACTCGTCCGCCCCCCACCAAGCTCCAGCAGGTCGGCCACCGTAGTCGTGCCCGTGGCGTCCTTCTTGAGTTCATAGATCGCAGCGTTGTTCACACTTCCCAACAACCCCACCTGCGGCCCTACCGGAGGGATAAAGATCACATCGCCCGGCGCAAGGACGATATCTTTGCTCTTGTCCCCGTGCAGCAGCAGGTCATACAGGTCGAAGTGGACGATCGTCTGCGCTCCACGCTTCACCTGGATATCGCGCAGACTGCCCTGCGGCAGCGGGCCGCCTGACGTGAATAGTGCATTCAGCAATGTGCTTAGAGAGCTGATCGTATAGCTCCCTGGCCGGGTCGCCTGTCCCACAACAAACACCTGGATCGTACGGAGCTGCCCCATCGTCACCGTCAGGTTGAAGTTCCGGTACACCCGCCCAAACTCCGACCGCAAAAACTCATTCAGCCGGTCATAGCGTTGCCCGGCAACATGGATCGTACCCATCTGCGGCACGGAGATCATTCCCGTTCGGTCAACAACAAACGAGCCTTCCAGATTCACCTGGCCCCAAAGCTGCAGGCGCAGCTCATCCCCGGGTCCGATCACGTAATCCGGAGACACAGGGATGTCGTCCACCGGAGCAAACGTCGAAGGTACATCCCCCACAAACAACGACGCCCCGAAAATCGGCAACAGTCGACCCGTCGTCGAAGCGATCATTCGCTGAAACTCAGTCGGAGCCGGAGGTACTGCAGCCGCTCGGTTCGCACGACGCTCTTCACCGGTGTCAGCGCCCGCCGTGCTCCGCGCTGTACCGGTCGAAGTCTTGCGCGTAGTGGTAGTCGTGGGCGTACTACTGGGCGGATTCGTGTCACGCTGCCCCTCCAGCCCCGACGATTGCATCGCTCCACCAACCATGAGGGGCGCCACGGGGAATGGAACGACAGGTCGCAAATCATCCAATCCATTCTCGGAAGTCTGCGCACGCAGACGGGACCCAAGGGGACCGAGGACAAGTGCAAACAAGCAGAAACAAGTGGTTGCGCCAACCAGGGAACGTCTGGTTCTGCCCGTATAAGTCCTTATGTTTCCTGCATTCACGCTGGCTAGGTCCTGTCTCTTCACGATATTTCGATGCCCGGCAAGTCCCCCCTTATAGGGGTTCTCTCGAACTTCATGTCACGCGTACAGCTTACCGAACTATAGCGCGATTGCGTAACTAGACAACAGAACACGCCACGCAAAACGTTCCGAAACAGGAGAAAAGGACAGAAAAAATGATCGTCCAGCACCCTCTGCACGCCATCTGTCTGCATGGACCGACCAACCGCGCGGATACCGATGGATATCCCTTCAACAGGGAAAATGAATGATGCGGAAATTAACGATGCAGAAATTTCTGCCGTGGACAAACTCATTTTTACCCGGGAATAAGCAGATTTTTCAGGCTACTAAATCCCTAAAAAAAGCATCCGAAAAATTGCGTTTCATACAGTTACATACGCAGACATACCATTGTGCTCTGCTAATGGCCTCCCTCGGTCCATCTCATGTTCATCTCAAAAAATCAGCCCAGATCAAAAGACCACCTCAACGAATCAAAATGTCGAGTTCTTTACGCATAGAATCCAGCACCAACACTAAAGCCAATCCTTGGCGCGACAGACTGCGCGCGCTGAAAAACGTCTGGCCTGTGCTTCGCATTTTGTGGGAGTCCAGTCGAAGCGCAGTGATCTGGGGAATTGTTCTGCGCATCGTTGCGGCGGCACTTCCATTCGCAATGGCCAAGGTAGCGCAATACATCATCAACGGTATTGCCGGTGCGTTGCGCCAACACGCGCTGGCTCCCCACTTCTGGCAACTGGTAGCTGCGGAAGTTGGCCTGAATGTGCTCCTCGGCCTTGTCATGCGGGCTATCGACTACTTCGATGCCTTGCAGGGCAATCGGTACACGCAGTACATCAGTGTGCGAGTCATGGAGCAGGCGGCCACCCTCGATCTAACGACCTACGAAGATCCAGTCTTCTATGACCGGCTCGAACGGGCTCGTGTGCAGGCCACGGACCGCTTGGTGATGATCCAGCAGATGGGGCGTTTGTTCCAGCAAATTCTCCTGACTGCAATCTTTTCCATTGCACTGGCCTGGGCATCCCCTTGGCTGTTACTGATGCTGGCTGTAGGAGTCCTGCCCGCCTTCCTTGGAGAGGCTCACTACGCCTTCCTTGGCTATGCTAAAAACTTCCGCCAAACCCCTACCAAGCGGCAGATGGATTATCTTCGCGAGGTAGTTGGCGGCCGCCAAGGTGCAAAGGAGGTCAAACTCTTTGGCCTCAGTCAATTCTTCAGTGAACGATTTCAAACCCTTGCCAATGAGATCTACCGGGAAGACATAGCCCTGTCGCGATCCAAGCTGATTGTCGGCGGCCTGCTTGGAATCGTCGGAACGCTTGGATACTACGGTGCTTATATTTTTGTGATTTGGCGAACCCTGGGCGGCAACTACGACATCGGCCAGTTCACCTTCCTTACCGCTGCGATTCAGCAGGCGAGTTCCAATCTGCAACAGGTCTTTTCAACTGCCTCCGGCATCGCAGACCAGGCCCTTTTCTTGACCGACCTGGTCGCCTTCTTCGATATGAAAGCAACAGTCCAGTCAAAGCCCAATGCGCTGTCAGTTCCGCGTCCGGTTCGAACTGGCTTCGAGTTTCGGAACGTCTCCTTTACCTATCCGGGCACCTCCCGGACTGTCCTCAAGGACTTCAATTTTTTATTGGAACCCGGCCAGCGAGTGGCATTGGTGGGCGAGAACGGCCAGGGAAAAACCACTATCGTAAAACTCATCACCCGGCTCTACGATCCAACCGAAGGTCAAATACTTCTGGATGGAATTGATCTGCGCGAATACTCCATGGAAGACCTCCATCAGGAGATCGGAGTCGTCTTTCAAGACTTCATGCGCTATGAAATGAGTGCCCTCGACAACATCGCTGTAGGCAGCATCAACAAAATCGATGACCGCAGCAGTATCGAATCGGCCGCCCACAAGAGCCTTGCGGACACTGTAATCACCAAACTCGAACACCACTATGACCAGATTCTGGGACGACGGTTCGAAGGGGGTGTGGAGCTGTCGGGTGGGGAATGGCAGAAGATGGCTCTTGCCCGCGCCTACCTCCGCGACTCTCAGTTACTGGTTCTCGACGAGCCCACCGCCGCTCTGGATGCCCGCAGCGAGCTGGAAGTCTTTGAGCGCTTTGCGGAGCTGACCGAAGGCAAGATGGCACTCCTGATCTCTCACCGGTTTTCAACAGTGCGAATCGCAGACCGAATCGTCGTGCTCTCAAACGGCCGTTTGATCGAGGAAGGAAATCATCAATCACTCATGAACACTGGCGGTCTGTATGCCCAGATGTTTGAAATGCAAGCGGCAAGTTATCGGTAATTCTCTGCCGCACCCAAAAAATCGAGCGATTCAAGAATCAAAAGGACCAAGGATTAAATGGCAGAGCTCGGAACCAACTTCGTCGCTGTCCCCTCCCCGCATCTGCCCACGGAGCAGAAGGAGACTGGTCTACGGGAGCGGTCCTCGATCTCCGAGAACGATCTACGTTTGCATGCGCAGCATGTGGCGACCCAGATTCGAAGCATTCAGTTGGAACCAGACATCCTGGTTTTGAAAGCGAGGTTGGCGTCCCTTAAGAGGCGCCTGGCCGAACGGGTGCACTCCTTCCAGGCGATGACGACAACACAAGGACTTACCCCACCTCTTGAGTTTCTCGAGAGTGTCCGGTTGTTCGAAATGTTGCTCAAAGCCATTGAAGCCGGCCACAGCAAGTTCGCACGCGTCCCAGCCGTCCGCGTAGAAGAACGGGCCATCCCCCGCGTCCTGCATTTAGTTGAGCAATACCTGGTCGCAGTACAAGGAATCTGGTCGCAGGAATCTTTCTTGCAATACAGCCATGAGCTTCAGCGCCACCATCCCCTCTCCTATACCGAGGTTTTGCTGCTACCAGACGCGCTCAAGTTAGCGCAGCTCGAGTTTCTTATCGATCGAGCGGACGCTACAGTGGCAGCGGGCCCGATGCCGTCGATTGAGCACTCCCCGTTCTCATCGCCCATCCATTCCTTGCGGAGACTCCATCAGTTTGAATGGCGGCTGCTCCTGGAGCAGATCGTTCCGTTCCACACCATCTTGTTGGAAGATCCAACCGGCGCCTACGGGAACATGGAGGAAGAGGGCCGGGCATCCTATCGGGAGCAGATAGCGGCACTCGCGAAGCATGCCGATTGCAGCGAGGTAGAAATTGCTCAGGCAGTGCTTGAGCTGTCCCGCTTGGCGACGACAACACCCGTGGCCGACGCCCGTCTTCAAAGACGCCTTGCGCATGTGGGCTACTACCTGCTGGCGGAAGGCATCGAGCAACTAAAAGTTCGAATCGGCTATCACCCACCCGTCACACAAAAAATCGGCGCAATCTTACACCGCTACAAAGTAGACATCTACATCATCTCGATCTCCGTTCTATCCATCGTGTTGATTGCTGCGCTGATTGCACCGCTTGTTCCTGCTCATGAATTTACGTTGACCATGGGTGCACTGCTGCTCGCTCTGCTGCCTGCAACCCAAGGTGCATCCGCCTTGGTCAACAGCACTGTTGGTGCGATTCAGACTCCACACGCTCTGCCCAAGATGGATTTTTCGAAGTCGATCCCAATAGAGCACACTGCCGTCGTTGCAGTACCAACTCTCTTAATAAACGAGAAACAGACTCGGGAAATCTTCAAGGACATGGAGGTCCGATACCTGTCGAACCGGTACCCCAATCTCCACTTTGCTGTTCTGACCGACCTTCCGGACTCCGACGAAAAGCCCCATGCAGAAGATCGAAATGATCTGGTCGATCTCGCAGTCAAGCTAACCAACGAGCTCAACGCAAAGTACTCGGATTGGCTTGGAGGCGGAGGCTTTCTGCTGCTGCATCGTCACAGGATCTACAATCGCCGCCAGGGTGTATGGATGGGCTGGGAGCGGAAGCGAGGCAAGCTGCTCGATCTCAACCAACTCTTGCTGGGTGCCTTCGATAGCTTTCCGGTAAAGGTCGGGCCCATCGATGCACTTAGCAAAGTTCGTTACGTCATCACGCTCGACTCGGACACCAAGCTCCCGCGCGGCACAGCCGCTCGGTTAGTAGGGGCAATGGCGCACCCATTAAATCAAGGCATCGTCGACTCGCGATCGAGAATCGTCACTGCCGGCTATGGAATTCTGCAACCGCGCGTAGGAGTCAGCGTAGCCTCCGCCTCCCGTTCGCGCCTAGCAGCACTTTACTCAGGAGAGACCGGCTTCGACATCTACACACGCGCCGTCTCCGACGTCTATCAGGATCTCTTCGGCGAAGGCATCTTCGCAGGCAAAGGTATCTACGAAGTTGCCATCTTCCATCAGGTGCTCGACCATCGCTTCCCACGCAATACCCTCCTCTCGCATGATCTGATCGAAGGCTCCTACGCTCGCGTGGGTCTGGCCAGCGACGTCGAATTGATAGACGACTATCCGTCCCGCCACTCAGCCTACACGCGCCGCAAACACCGTTGGGTACGTGGCGATTGGCAGATTGCACAGTGGCTCCTCGATAAAGTTCCCGATGAGTCGGGCAAGTATGTCGCCAACCCCATCAACGTCATCTCTCGCTGGAAGATCTTCGATAACCTGCGCCGCAGCCTGGTCGAGCCGATTACTTTTCTCCTACTGATCTGCGGCTGGCTCTTTCTACCGGGCCCGCCCTGGTACTGGACCTTCGTTACCCTCACCCTTCTGCTGGCACCGGTCGTTGTAGAACTGGTCTTCGGTCTCTCGCGCGCCGTAGCAACAAAGAGCGCGGACGCAGCTGAGGACAGCATCCGAACCTTCCTGGGCTCCCTCGGCTTCAACCTGCTGACCCTTACGTTCATCTTCCAGCAAACCCTCCTATCGCTGGACGCAATCATCCGCTCCATGGTGCGACGACATATAACAGGCAAACGCCTGCTGGAATGGGAAACAGCAGCCCAGTCCGAATCATCCAGTTCGCGAAGCACGCTGGATTTGTACCTATCCCTGAGCCCGGCGCTCTCGATCATCCTCGCCATACTCATCGGCATCATTCGCCCTACGACGCTCATTGCTGCGGGCCCCATCCTGTTTCTGTGGGCCATCGCTCCACTCATCGCCGTCTGGCTCGATTCACCTCTTCGCAGCTCAACAAAATCCTTGTCGACGCGAGAGCGCCACGTCTTAAACGACTACGCCCTTCTCACGTGGAGATACTTCTCCGAGTTTGGGGGAGCGCAAAATCATTGGCTCATCCCCGACAATGTTGAAGAGAAAGATCTGAGACAGGTTCGAACCCTCTCCCCCACCAACCTCGGCATGTTGATCAACGCCCGACAGGCCGCGCTAAAACTAGGCTTCATAACACTGGATCAGTTCGCGACTCTTACGCTCAACACACTGCGAACCTATGAGACGTTAGAGAAGCATCACGGCCACATCTATAACTGGTATGACATCGAGACCCTGAAACCCATCATTCCCCGCATCATATCGACGGTCGATAGCGGAAACCTCGCCGCTGCTATGCGTACGCTTCATGGTGGCACCCAAGACCTGCTCAAGCAGCCTCTCCTAAACTCCACACTCCTCGAGTGGTCCCTCAATTCCACAGATGCAATCCAGCAGAAATCCGGCACAACATCTGATACATGGCTAGCTGAAGAAATGGCTCGTCGGCAAGACGCTGCGAACTCCTTTATAGCGCAGTACACCCCATGGTTGTTCCCTCGCTTTAATTCGATCACCAGCAGCCCAGAGTTTCGCAAGCTGGCATTTAATCAGCAATCGGTCCCGGTCTTAGCGGAAGCACAGGACGCAGTCCGTGCGCTTCAAAAACTCTGCGCTCAATGGGAAGAATCGCAGCACAGGGAGGCCGCCCGCGAACTGGCCAACCTCCTTCCAGCCGTAGTCGAGCGCCTAGGACTACTCCTCCACACTATCCTGCGTATCTCTCGGCTAGCGGAGCAATTCGCAGACGACATGCGCTTCGACTTCCTCTTCGTTCCATCCAGATCGCTGCTGTCGATTGGCTACGATGATGACCGTGGCGAAATTATTAATTCATGCTACGACCTTTTTGCTTCGGAAGCCCGCATGGCATACTTCCTCGCCATTGCCACGGGAGACATTCCTCAAAGTGCCTGGTTCCGCCTGGATCGGACCCACACCTCTGTCAACGGCTGTGCTGCACTTATCTCGTGGACGGGCACCATGTTCGAGTACATGATGCCCGCCCTTTGGATGAGGACTTACCCCAATAGTCTTGTATCCCGAACGCTGGATTCTGTCGTCGAAATTCAACGCAAACACGTTCGGGGAATTCCGTGGGGCATTTCCGAATCTGGCTTCGGTCAGACCGATCCACAGGGCCGATACCTCTATCGCGCATGGGGCGTTCCAAATCTGGCATTGAAGTATGGCGCTGAAGACGGCCCAGTTATCTCTCCATACTCCACCTTCTTGGCGATGCCCTTTGCGCGCAAGCAAGCGTTTGCGAACCTGGAAACGATGAAAGCGAAAGGATGGGTCGGAGACTATGGATTCTACGAAGCCGTAGATTTCAGCGACCGGAGAAATCCACTGTTCGTTCGATCATGGATGGCCCATCATCAAGGCATGTCACTGATGGCAATCACCAATATCTTGTGTGAAGATGCCTTCCAACATTGGTTCCACGAGAACCCGAAAGTACTCGCTTCGGAACTTCTGCTGCACGAGCGACCCCTCAGCCGGACGCACATTCGCAGCCTCCAGACCCGCTCCGTGTTGAAGGAAGCTAAACACTAGAGTGCGGTTGTAATCGCCAGGCTCCGTGCTGGCAGAACGACATTTGACTCAGCGCAACGCACCTCCGATGAGGAAGCCAGCAGCAGGCTGGCGTTTGGCTTACACGGCAACGTTTGCACAGCATCGCTGAAATTGCACACAACCTGAATTGCTCCGCGATCCATAACCAGCCAACGCTCCGACTCGTCAAACGTAATTTCAATCGTGCTTGCATCTCCAACATTCAAGCCCGGAGTCGCCCGGCGTAGACGGATGAGGTCGGTGTACCACGTCAGCATCTCCTGATGCGGCGGCATCGTCACCTCGTCCCACTTCAGAGTGGAGCGTTCAAAAGTCGCTTGGCTCTCGGGGTCTGGCACCGAATCCGGATGCCATCCAAAAGCTGCAAAGTCACGCTTGCGGCCCTCAGAGACAGCCTTTGCCAGCTCCGCCTCTTCATGGTGCGCAAAGAACTGGAACGGGCTGGACGCCGCAAACTCCTCTCCCTGAAACAGCATCGGGATAAAAGGCGCCATCAACACCAGCCCAGCCGCTACCTTGGAGAGCTCCGGCCCGATGATGTGTTCGAGACGGTCGCCCGTTGCGCGATTGCCAACCTGATCGTGATTCTGGATGTATCCAAGAAAGCGATGTAGCGATAGACCCTGGGCAGAACGGCCATGCGAGTGGCCCCGGTACAACGAGTATTGCCCGTCGTAGACGAACGCTTCTTTCAGTGCCTTGGCAAGCATGGCTAGAGACCCGAAATCGGCGTAGTAACCGGTCTTCTCCGAAGGGTGGAGGATGGTAAAGAGCGCATGATGAAAGTCATCACTCCATTGCGCATCCAGCCCATATCCTCTCTGATCGCGCGGTGTGACCAAGCGTGGGTCGTTCAGATCACTCTCTGCGATCAGGACCTTCCGATGTCCCAGCTTTTTGGAGAGAGCGTCTACCTCAATGGCAAGCTGCTCCATGAAGTGAATCGCGGACTGATCGATAAACTCATGCACCGCATCCAGGCGCAGCCCGTCCACGTGATAGTCAGCCAGGAACATGATTGCGTTGTCACAAAAAAAGCGCCGCACCTCGTCGCTACCGCCGCTCTCAAAGTTGATGGCCTCGCCCCACGGCGTATGGTGTCTGTCACTTTGATAGAAGCCAAACTTGTTCGCGTAATTCCCTACCGGTCCGAAGTGGTTGTAGACCACATCGACAATCACCGCGAGTCCGTGTTGATGACACTGATCGACAAGCCGCTTGAGCCCGTCTGGGCCGCCATACTGATGGCGCACCGCGAATAGAGAAACGCCATCGTATCCCCAACCAAAATCTCCTGGAAACTCCGTGATCGGCAGCAGCTCAACATGTGTGATCCCCAACGCAACCAGATAGTCGAGCCGCTCCACCGCAGCATCGAACGTGCCTTGCGGCGTAAACGTTCCTACGTGGAGCTCGTAGAGGATCGCGGTTTCCAGCGGCGGTGTCTGCCACGCTTGATCGGTCCAGCAGAAAGCACTTTGATCAACAATCCGCGAAGCGCCATGTACACCATGCGGCTGCCAGGCACTGCGCGGGTCGGGATAAGCCGTCGTATCGCTGTCCAGCAAAAACGCGTAATCCGATCCGGCAACCGCCTCGTCCACTGAGGCATTCCAATAGCCTTGCTCGTTCGGACCACTCATCGGATAAGTCTGCTGGCCCACCTTCACCGCCAGCCGCTTGATCTTGGGGGCCCACACACTAAAGCTATGCATCGTGCCTTCGATCCTCCACCCTCAGCTTATAAAACTACATCAAGCCTGACCTTCGCGTACCAGCAGCGCAACTGGAAACTCTCGCAGTAGTGCTTCGACGGACACCCGGCCACCGCTGATTACTCCGCCAGTCAACCGATTTCGCCATTCTCCCTGCGGCAATGCCACACCGGTATTTCCCCAATTTTCGCGCAGCTTGATCGTGAAACGTGGCACCAGAGTAATGACATTTCCACCTCGTAAATAGGCCAGAGCATGGTCTTTTTTCGTTCCGCTAATCCGAAGAGGACGGTACGCCCCTTCCGCGCCGAACCAATCAGGGTGTACGCGCCGCAACTGCAAGGAATGATAGATCGTCCACAACTTCGGTAATCCCTCATCCATCCTCTCCATCACCTGTTCGACTGACATTCTCTTCATCTCATTCAGCAGTCTGCAGCGCAGAGCGTAGTCAACCGGCCTGCGATTGTCAGGATCTACCAGGCTCAAGTCCCACAACTCTGCGCCCTGGTATAGGTCTGGGACACCCGGTGCGGTGCTCTTCATTAGAGTCTGCGCTAAGGAGTTCACCCGCCCCGCGGGCCGCACGAACTCCACAAACTGTTCCAGCTCTTTCAGGAATGGCTCATGCTGCAGCGTCTTCTCGATAAAGCTCCTCATCTCCGCTTCAAAGTCGACATTGTTGGCCGACCACGAGGTTTGCTGCCTGGCCTCCCGCATCGCTTTTTCCATATACGAGGTAATCCGGTCAAGCTCAATCGGCCATGCACCGATCAGCGTCTGGTAGTAGAAGTACTCACTATTGCGATCGAAGATCGGGCCGCCATTGGCATGAACCGCATGGAACTCTGCATTCATCCTCGACCACCGATGCACGGCCGCTTTGAAGTGGCCGGGTAGTTCAGTAAGCGTCGCAAGCCGGGCACGCACATCGTCGCTCCGCTTGGTGTCATGCGTAGAAAGCGTCGTCATCGTTAGAGGATGGTTAGCCTGCATCTTGGCGCAATAGACGTGAAAGTCTTCGACCGACAACCCATCTCGTCCCGGATCACCTCCCACTTCATTCATGCCGGTCAGTCGGTTGTAGCAGTAGAACGCTGTATCTTCCACACCTTTAGCCATCACTGGACCAGTAAATTGCTGAAAACGCAGCAAGAACTCAGTCTCCAGCTTGCCGGTCACACCCAGCGTAAGAATCTCGTGCATAAAGTCGAATAGGTCTGCGTCGATGTCCTGTCGCTTAGACTTTGCACATTCGATGGCCTGCGCAATCACAATTCTGTCGGCAACAGTAATTTCGTTACGCTCGGGGAGCACGTAGCTGCGATAGGTAGGAAAGCAAGCTGCCAGCTCGCGAATTGCCCGTCGCATCTCCGCTCGTGTGTAGTCCCGCTGATTGCGGTTGCACTCGCAGATCTCTACCAGCAAGGAGGTTAATCGGTTGACGTCGCTGCCGAGCGATTCCTTTGCGATTGCAATCTTTTTTTCGTGTGCAATCGCTGCAAAGGAAGCGCTCCCACCAATAAAGTCGGAATACACCGTATCGAGCTCAGCCAGACCCTCTGGCCGTACCAACACGCCGAGTGCCATATTAAGAAAGTCATAGCCGCTGGTACCTTGGATCGGCCAGCTTGCCGGCAGGAACTCGTTCGGCTCCAGAATCTTCTCGCCTACGATCCATGCATGGGGTGCACGTTCGCGCAGGCGTTGGAAGTATTGGTGCGGGTCGCGCAGCCCATCCGGATAGTCCACCCGCACACCATCCAGCATGCCTCGTTCCAGCCAATCCAGCACCAGGGCATGCGTCTCTTCGAATACGTGCTCTCGCTCCATCCGCACGCCGATTAGCGAATTGACATCGAAGAATCTGCGATACCCAAGCTGCTGATCTGCGGCCTTCCAATAGGAGAGGCGGTAATTTTGCTGATTCAGCAGATCATCCAGCGCGTCCTTGTTCGAGTTAATCTCCGCCACGACCGCATCAAGTTGTTCACGGACATTGGAATCTTCCTCGCACAGTCGCTGCAGTAAGCCATACAGGACCGTCTTATCGCGATGACGTCCAAGAATAGTGCGCCGGTCAACGTACTCCGGAGCCGGAAGGCGTCTAAAGGCAACAGCCAGAAAATTGAGCGTGTCCGACTTCGCATACTCCGCCGCGCGACTCAGAATAGAGGGCAGTGTGGGCGGCGCAATCGGCAGTTCCTGCCCGGCACATTCAACGTAGAACAACCCTCCGTCGCGTGTGAGCTTGATACCTTCACTATCCAGCACCCTCCCATAGTGATCGGCAAGAATTGGTAGCATAACTTTATTTCTAAGACGCTCTTCGTGAGATTGCCAGTCGATATCAAAGAACGATGCGTAGCGGCTCGAAGTCCCGTTCTCCAGTACATCCCACCAGAAGCGGTTCTCGCGCCGGAGCGACATGTGGTTCGGCACAAGATCCAGAACTTGCCCTAGGCCAAGCTCATGCAGACGATGGCAGAATCGCTCGTGGCCTTCAGCTCCACCCAACTCCTCATCCACGCGTTGATGGTCCACGACATCGTAGCCATGCGTACTCCCCGGTGCGGACATCAGGTACGGGGAACTATAGATGTGAGTTACGCCGAGTTCAGCCAAATAATCCGCAATGCGGCCTGCATCGTCAAACGCGAAATCTTTGTGAAGTTGGAGTCGATAGGTAGAAACGGGAGTACGAAGCATGATCAATAGCCAATCTGAGATGCGGCTCAAATGTCACAGTTCACGCATAGGCATTGCGTGACTCAAACTGATTCAGAAGTGGGTTTAGAGTCGCAAAACCAGGATGGGGTTGTACGTCATAAAACCCATCGTCTAAGTCCCTTGAAAACACCATTTTGAGCGGGTGAAGATCACGACAGGCAAACGACTGGCCTGTGGATCGCATCACATTGATTGGATTGGACTACCCCGAACTCTCTCGCCGCAATCACAAGGACAATAGGTCATAATGCATCAGCTCGAATTTCGGTAATGAGGTTCGGTAAGTAAGAGAGGTTCTCCGAGTGAAGAAAGCCGGCAGTGCGACCGATGTCCTATGGTTCAAAGACGCGATTATCTATGAGTTGCACGTTCGTGCCTTTCAGGATTCCAACGGCGACGGAGTGGGCGACTTTCCCGGCTTGATCTCCCGTCTCGACTACCTCCAGGACCTCGGAGTGACCTGTCTCTGGTTGCTTCCATTTTTTCCGTCTCCACTACGCGACGACGGCTACGACATTGCCAACTACGTAGACGTGAATCCGGTCTATGGAACGCTCGCCGACTTCAAGGCCTTCCTGGATGAAGCTCACAAACGCGGTATGCAGGTGCTCATTGAATTGGTGATCAATCACACCTCGGATCAACATCCGTGGTTTCAGGCAGCCCGCAACGCTCCCTCCGGCTCTCCGCTGCGAGACTTCTACGTCTGGTCCCAGGACAACCAACGTTATAGAGACGTGCCCATCATCTTCAAAGACACGGAGAAGTCCAACTGGGCCTGGGACGAAGTTGCTGGTGCCTACTACTGGCATCGCTTCTTCTCCCATCAGCCAGACCTCAACTTCGATAACGAAGCCGTCATGGAAGAGGTTCTGAAGGCCATGCGCTTCTGGCTGGACATGGGCGTCGATGCACTGCGCATGGATGCCATCCCCTACCTCTACGAGCGAGACGGCACCCGCTGCGAGTCTCTCCCGGAGACCCATGCCGCCATCAAACGTATCCGCGCCGCCATAGATGCCGACTACACCAACCGCATTATCCTCGCGGAAGCCAACCAGTGGCCCAGCGACGTCCGTCCCTACTTTGGCGACGGGGATGAGTGTCACATGGCCTTCCACTTCCCCTTGATGCCGCGCATCTACATGGCCTTACGTCAGGAAGACCGCCTTCCCATCACCGACATCATGGCCCAGACGCCCCCCATTCCGGATAACTGTCAGTGGGCACTCTTCCTGCGCAACCACGATGAACTCACCCTCGAGATGGTAACCGACGACGAGCGCGACTACATGTACTACGCTTACTCCGCCGATCCCAAGATGCGGATCAACGTAGGAATCCGTCGCCGCCTCGCTCCCTTGGTCGACAACAATCGCCGCCGCATCGAACTTCTCAACTCCCTGATCTTCAGCTTTCCCGGCACCCCCATCGTCTACTACGGAGACGAGATTGGCATGGGCGACAACATCTATCTCGGCGACCGCAACGGCGTTCGCACTCCGATGCACTGGAACCCCGACCGCAACGCCGGCTTCTCCACTGCAGTGCCGGAGAGACTCTACTTTCCCGTCGTCATGGACCCAATCTATGGCTATCAGGCCGTCAATGTAGAGACCCAGCTATCGGACCAGTCATCGTTGCTCCACTGGACGCGCAACATGATTGCTCTTCGCAAACTCTTCCAGGTCTTCGGTCGCGGTACGCTTGAATTTCTCAGCCCTACCAACCGCAAAGTCCTAGCCTACCTCCGTCGCTACACTCTTCTCGACGGTCACATCGAGACTGTCCTCTGCGTCGCAAATCTCTCTCGCTTCGCACAGCCGGCATTACTCGATCTCGCCCAATTTGCAGGGTGCGTCCCCGTAGAAATGCTCGGCTACGTCCCATTTCCACCCATTTCCCAGCAGCTTTACGCCGTCACACTCACGCCGTACTCGTTCTTCTGGCTGGAGCTGCAACCCGCACCAGAGGCCCCCCAACCGCCCGCCTCACTCAGCGATGAGGAGGCTGCAGAGCTTGCACGACACCCAGGCGATACGGAAGTTCAGGTGCCCCTGACACCCGATGCTCCCGATACTGCACAGCGTTCAGACCTGACCAGAAAGACTGAAAGATGACGACGGACCTTAATTCAAGCAACGTTGGAACGACCCTCCACCCCGAGCCCCACGGCTCGCCCGCTACTCTGGGTAATCCGGCTAGTCTGGAGGGCCTGCTGGTATGGCTCAGTCCGCGGTCCAGCGAATCCTTCGCCCTCACTCTGTCTCACTTGAATCAGACCTTCGAGGGGCAAGATCCCGGACAGGGTGTCTTCGTTGCAACACCCGGATACGACGCAGCAGCAATTGCAGCGGATAGCTTCCCCAATCTTCAGACACTGCCCGTACCAGCCTCATCCCTTTCCATCGCAAATCGATTTATCACCGCTGCAGACTACGTCTACGCCTTCCAGGCCATGCAGGACCACGGCGCGAAGGCTTGTCTCATCCTCGGCGCAGAGTCGGACTCGCTCAGCCCTGCCTCCCTTCTTAAACTTGGAGTCGCGGTACTCGCAGGCAACGTCGATCTTGCAGTTCCCTACTATCAAATCGGCTCCCATCAAGGCTTGGTCAACTCAGCCATTCTCTATCCTCTAACCCGCACGCTTTTCGGAGCGTTCCCACGCTTTCCCCTATCCGTCGATCTTGGCCTCTCGTATCGCATGGCAGAGCGGCTCGCACTGCGAGCTAGACCTGCGTTGGCGTCCTTAGGATCAGAAGACGCAATCGTCTGGCCTGTCACCGAAGCAGCCATCAACAACTTCACCATCGTTGAGGTGCCGACTGGCCTATACTCTTCCCCTCAACCGCCGCCTACGGATCTTAATGCACTGTTAGCGGTGGTCTTAGGTTCTCTCTTCAGTGATATCGACGCGAAGGCGACCTACTGGCAGCGCGTTCGTCCCTTGCAGCCGGCAAAGGCTGTCCCGGCTGCAATCGCCTCCACTGTCCCATGGCCCGATGTACAGCCCATGCTCGATGCCTTTCGCCTCGCCTATACCAACCTCTCCGGAATCTGGTCGCTTGTCCTGCCGCCCAACTCCCTGGTGGGCCTCAAGCACCTGTCGCTCATGCCCGCCGAGCGCTTCCATATGAGCGATGCCCTCTGGGTCCGCATCGTCTACGACTTCATCCTCGCGTACCGTCAGCGAACGCTCAACCGCGGACATCTCCTCGGCGCGCTCACGCCTCTCTACCTCGCCTGGGTCGCATCGCACATCCGTCTCTCCGATTCCGGCGAACCGCCCGAGAAACACATTCAAAACCTCGCCGCCGCCTTCGAGAACGACAAGGCCTACCTGGTATCGCGTTGGCGCTGGCCAGACAGATTCAATCCATAAAAACTCGATTAGAAAAGAAGGAACAAGCCAACGAATATCAAACCGAGTTTCGGTAGTCATTGCAGGGAGGAAACATCATGGGTCAACAAATTCACTTTGCTCTCAGCCAGTCCGCACATCGCGTTCTCTTTAAACTCGCCAGCATTCTGCCCGGACTTCTGGCCTTATTAGCCGCAGTTCTGTTGCTGACCCTGGTAGGCGCGTTGCTGGCTGCGCTGCTCAGCCGAATCCTCATCGCAATCAAATTCGATGAGCGCTTATCCCGCAGCCACACCGTCGCCAGTATGACCAACATTCAGGACTGGTCCCCCTCCCATAGTCCGGCGGTCCTCCTGACGCGCGCCACGTTCTGGGGCTGCTTTGTGCTCGGGGTCATCATTGGAATCCTGTCCTTTGACGCCGCCTACTCCGGAAGTTCCCACATTTCGATGCTTCTGCTGCCATACGTCACTCACCTGGTAGGTGCGACCCTCTTGCTCATCGCCGGCAATCTGATTGCAAGGTTTTTGTCCCGCTCTGTCCTCATCGGCGCGGTCAACGCAAAGTTTCAATACGCGCGCCTGCTCTCCCTCGGAGTCAAATGGCTGGTGCTGGTTCTAACCACTGCGATGATCCTTGACCACCTGGAGATTGGCGGTACCATCGTGGACCTCGCCTTCGGCATCTTGTTTGGCGGCATCGTGCTCGCGCTGGCACTAGCGGTTGGCTTAGGCTCTCGAGACCTCGTCAGCAGGTCGATCGAAAATAGTGGCCCTCGCCCTGTGGAGTGGCCAACCTCCAAAGACGCAACCTCTCATCATCAAGAAGACAAGAAAGCGCCATCCGTTGAGAGCTTGCATCACTTCTAATGGCTGCTAGCTTTTTATTTGGTTGCCTCGTCGCTTGCGTCGACAACTAGAGCGGTTTTCCTGTGGGGTACAGGGGAGGTTTCACTTTCGTGGCCGTTTTCTCTCAAGGAAGACGGTACTGAACGATGGCATCCACTCCACAGCAACAGGGAAACCGCCCTAAGCCTCCCTGCCGGTGCAAGACGTACGTGCGTCTGCCGCGAAGAATACCGCCTGCACTTAATACGGCAGAGTGTAGATCTTCCGCGCCAACAGGTTTTCAATCCGCTCTTGTTTCCCAGACTGTGGCAGCGGGCAAATCTCATCCAGCTCCGCTTTCGCAGCAATCTCCTCCAGCGACCGCTGCCCACGCAACATCGCCTGCGCCTCAGGCGTCTTCCATCCGGCATAGCGGTCTGTAAGCAAGGCATCATACTGCCCCTCTTCAATCAGGTTGGCAGCGCTCAAAAACGCGCGCGCACATAGGTCCACTCCACCTACATGTGCGTGTACTAGGTCCTCGGGTGTAAAGCTCTGCCGCCGCACCTTCGCATCGAAGTTGCATCCACCCAGGCCGAGACCACCGGCCTTGATGACGTGATACATCGAAAGCGTCAACGACCATAGATCATTCGGAAACTGGTCCGTGTCCCAGCCCAGCAACGGGTCGCCACGATTGATATCCAGAGAGCCCAAAATCCCCAGCGCCCCAGCCGTAGCAATCTCATGCTCGAAGGTATGCCCTGCCAGCGTTGCGTGGTTGGCCTCCAGATTCACCCGCACCTCATTCTCCAGGCCGAACCGTTTCAGAAACCCAAACACCGTAGCCGTGTCGAAGTCGTACTGATGGGCGGTAGGCTCCTTCGGCTTCGGCTCAACCAGTATCTGTCCCTTAAATCCAATCTTGTGCTTGTACTCCACCACCAGCGAGAGGAAGCGCCCCATCTGCTCCAACTCCTGCTTCATATCCGTGTTCAGCAGCGTCTCATATCCCTCGCGCCCGCCCCACAGAACATAGTTCGATCCACCCAACTGCATCGTCGCGTCCATGCAGTGCTTCACCGTCGCCGCGCACCACGAGAACACATCCGGATCGGGGTTCGTCGAAGCGCCCGCCATAAACCGCGAATGCGAAAACAGATTCGCCGTTCCCCAAAGCAGCTTCGTCTTCGACTGGCTCATCTTTTCATCCAGATAGTCGACGATAGTATGGAAGTTGCGCAGCGTCTGGCCCAGGCTTTCATCCGCCGGAGCAATGTCCGCATCATGGAACGCAAAGAAAGGCAGATCCAATACGCGACACAGTTCAAACGCCGCATCCGCCTTCACCTTAGCCTGAGCAATCGCATCACCCGCTGCCATCCATGGTCGATGAATCGTAGCCCCGCCAAATGGGTCGCCCCCCGTCATCGCAAACGAGTGCCAGTATGCCACCGAAAAACGAAGATGCTCGCTCAAGGGCTTACCCAATACCACCTTGTCGGCGTCGTAGAACTGGTAGGCAAGCGGGTTCGAGCTAGTTGCACCTTCAAACTTCACCGTAGAAAAATTGCTGAAAACTGTATCAGCCAAGCGAATCTCCAATCTGTTTCATAGAAGCAATAGTGGAATGCCCTCGCTTCATGCACGAGAGTCTACTCATCGGTCTGGATACTGTGCCGCAAGGGTCTGGTTGTATCTCTCCCGCGCCACACGATACAGCTCCAGATTCTCCGGTCGTGCAAGAACGGTCTTTTCCTCGTCGATCTTCACCAGCCGTTTTGAAAGATCGGCAAAGCTTGGAGCAGTCCCCTTGGAGTGGTCGTACGCGTAAATGGCCTGGATCACAGCGCCCAGACAACCCGCCTCTTCCTCTAGCGGAATCTGCACTAACGCTCCCGTCGCGTCGGCTAGCATCTGCCGCCACTCCTTTGACCGGGCACCACCGCCGATCAGCTGAATCGTCGTAGCAGGTGCGCCCTGCAAAATCAGTTGCAGCCCGTTCAGAATCCCAAAGGTCACGCCCTCAATCAAGCTCCTCAGAAAGTTGTCTGCAGAAAAATTAGTAGCCGAAAGCCCAAAGACGCTACCCTGCGCAGTCGGCAGATCGGGCGTCCGCTCTCCATTCAGGAACGGCAGAAACGTGATGCCGTCCGCTCCCGGCACAGTCGAAGCCAGCACCGGATCGATATCGTCGACACTCTTACCCAGCACCTTCAAGGCCTGGGTAATAACGTTGGTCGCATTCATCGTGCACACCAGCGGAAGCCATCCACCCGACGAGGAGCAGAACGGCGCAACGCTCGCATCCATCTCACTCGGCTGGTCCCGAAACGAATAGACCGTCGACGAGGTCCCCAAGCTCAGTGTCACGATCCCTTCGCGTACATTGCCCGTTCCGATCGCGCCCATCATGTTGTCTCCACCGCCGGTCGAGACCATGCACCCCGGCGAAAGCGACAACTCCGCAGCAACCTCCGCGCGTACTACACCCACCATCTCTTCAGCCGAGAGCAGCGGTGGCAGGCTCGCAGCCAATTGCCCCGTCCCGCCATCGATCTCATCCAGAATCTCTCGTATCCAGGAGCGCGTCCGCACATCGAAGAACGCCGTCCCCGAGGCGTCGCCATACTCCGCGCATATCTTTCCCGTCAGCCAGAAATTCAGATACTCATGCGGCAACAGAATGTGGCGAATCCGGCTGAAGTTCTCCGGCTCGCATTCCTTCAACCACAGGAGTTTGGAGACCGTGTATCCCGTCAACGGAAGAATCCCAAATCGCTGCATCACGGCACTCTTGCCGCCTAGCCGCTCCACCAGCGCTGCGTTCTGTGGCGCAGTCTCCGTATCGTTCCACAGCTTCGCCGGTCTGATGACCTGCTTGGCCTCATCCAGAACAACCAGCCCATGCTGCTGGCCCGAGACACCAATCGCCAATACCTCACCGCCCCGCAGCCCAACAGCCTGCCTGATGCTTGTGCGCATGGCATCGACCCACCAGTGCGGATCCTGCTCTCTCGCTCCGGTCGGTCGCTCGATCAGTTGGTGGGCGGCATACCCTCGCCCATGGGCAACCCCATCGGCAGTCATCAGAAGCGCCTTCGTACCTTGGGTGCCGCAATCTATTCCCAGGTACATAGCAGCGCTCCGTTGAAAAAAATAAACTCTGAATACACTCGTTTGCCTTCCCGGGATGTAGGGGCTATATTAAGTTTCCGTCCAAAAATATATAGAGCGTTACTTCAACTTGTCAACGCCAAAGAGCCTATCGTTCCACATTCAAAATACGAAATGAATTGCGAACAGAGTTGTTGCATATGGTGTGATGATAGCCCACATGTCAGCTTCGGAGCGGTCGAGGCAATTCTCCGCGACAGCTCAGCCGAACCACTGACGCTCTTCCAATCGTGCCGTCACCAACTCTGCCCGGTCCTGATGAGGCTGCACATATCTGGGGCCACCGCCCACCCTACCCAAGCGAAGCTTTCTCCCAGATGCCTCACTCACGCATTAGCTTTTTTTCAGACCCAGAAGTTGGTTCAGCATCTGCTGGTCCGTCCCGGCGCCCGCAAAGTCATCGAACGCCTTCGTCGCCGTCTCAATGATGTGCTTCTGGATAAACGGTGCGCCTTCGCGTGCTCCCTGCTCCGAGCTCTTGATGCAGCACTCCCACTCCATCACCGCCCAGCCATCAAAGCCATACTGCGTCAGCTTCGAGAAGATCGAGCCAAAATCTACCTGCCCGTCACCCAGAGAGCGGAAGCGGCCCGCACGGTTGGCCCACGACTGGAACCCGCCGTACACGCCCTGTCGTCCTGAAGGCCGAAACTCAGCGTCCTTCACATGGAACATCTTGATGCGGTCATGATAAAGATCGATGTACTCCAGATAGTCCAACTGCTGCAGTACGAAGTGGCTCGGATCAAACAACAGGTTGCAGCGCGGATGCCCCTTCACCAGTTCCAGAAACATCTCGAACGAAGACCCATCATGCAGGTCTTCACCCGGATGAATCTCGTAGCAAAGATCGACGCCATTCTCCTCAAAGACATCAAGGATCGGCTTCCACCGATTCGCCAACTCTTGAAATGCAGTCTCCACCAAACCTGCCGGGCGTTGCGGCCACGGATAGAGATAAGGCCAGGCCAAAGCACCGGAAAACGTAGCATGACGGTCCAACCCAAGATTGCGCGAGGCCTTCGCAGCAAAGTGGAGCTGCTCGATCGCCCACTTCATCCGCTCAACTGGTGCACCATGCACCGCAGCAGGCGCAAAGCCGTCGAACAAAGCATCGTACGCTGGATGCACAGCCACCAGCTGCCCTTGAAGATGCGTGGAAAGCTCAGTCAGCTCCAGACCGTGCTTTGCGATCGTGCCGCGAATTTCATCGCAGTAGGTCTTGCTCTCAGCAGCTTGCTCTAGATCAAAGAAGCGGCCATCCCAGCTCGGAATCTGTATCCCTTTAAATCCTAGTCCAGCAGCCCAGCCACAGATATCGCTTAGCGAGTTATATGGTGCTTCGTCTCCAGCAAACTGGGCGAGAAAGATTCCAGGTCCCTTAATCGTCTTCATGTCGATGCTCTGTCTCTCCCCGAATTTCTTAGTACCAAGCTAGCTTATCTCGGCGGCGTGGTGGCTGGTGGCATCGGTTCACCGGGTGCGCCAGAAGGACGGGGCGGTGGTGGTGCATCGAACACATTCATACCTTTGCCAGCATTAGGATCTTTTACTGCGATGTCAGCGCGATAGCTTACTGAGTTCGCAGTCGGGAAAGAAGCTGGCACAGGCTGCGTTACCTTGCCAGTCGCCGCCCACTCCGTCCCTCGCTGAAAGGTCACAATCGAATCGACGGAGCTAAGTGCCATCACATCATGCCCAAACGTCGTATGGAAGATGCGCCCTTTGCCCCACTGCGACACCATCAACTGTGGCTCATCGAAGCCGGTCCCACGATTCGCAGGGTCTGAGTACGCAGTCGCCAGCACCGTCATCTTTCCAGGTCCGCGCAGCTTCGAATAGAGCTCATCGCCCTGATGCATCCACATCTTCGGCAGGCCCTTCATAATCGGATGGGTCGGATCCTGCACCCTCACTTTGAACGGAATACGTAGCCCATGGTTTCCTGCACGGCCCGGCTTGTCATCTGCCACCTGCTTGCCATCTTTGTAATAGACGTAAGGACCTGCGGTTTCCGTACGCCCGCGCCACCCACCAATGCCAATCATCTCGTTGTACGCCTGCCACTTCGGAAAGGCATTGTCTGACGCATGCGTTGTCACCAGCCCGCCGCCCTGCTTGATGTACTGTTCAAACGAGTCCTTCACCTCGCTCGACCAGCGTTCATCCGGCGCGTCATAGTTGAAAACCACTACCTGGTACTTCTTCCATTCAGGATGGAACTGGCTAAAGTCCCCCGCAGCGGGAGGCGCCGTCAACACGTCGACGTCGAACAGCCCCGTCTCCTCCAACTCCATCTTCAGGATCGGCGTCTCCGCCTTCCAGTTGTGGTACGGGCCTCCACTCTCGCCGTCCAGTAGCAGTACTTTGATGTGTGTGGCGGCCATTGCGCCTGCTGCCTGAATCCAAACCACGCTGACTACCAATGCGCAGAGCCACTTCTTCATCGGTCTTACCTCACCTGTTCGGAGTTACTTGGAAGCAGTCTTGTTCACCGTGGCAGCTGCCACGGCCCTGTCCGGAAGTCCCCACGCATACAGCACGCCGCCGCCGCTCAACAGGACGACCTGATGTCCATCCAGCTCATACGTGATGGGTGTCGAAGCGATCTGCGAGCCGGAGCCCGCATGCCACAGAGTCTTGCCAGTGGCCGTATCCAGCGCCAGAAAGTTACCCGCACTATCGCCGCTAAACGTAAGTCCGGAGTCCGTCGTCAACACACCCGATCCTGCACGTTGCCCAAGATCATGCGACCAACGAACTTTGCCTGTCTTATAGTCGATTGCCTCCAGCACCCCGACGCTCCAGAGGCCATAGTCCGCACCAGCCCATCCATAGGCACCATCCGCAGGCTTGGAGAAATACAAGCTATAGCTCGGCGAAGCGCTCACAATAAACAGCCCCGTCTTCGGATCGAAGCTCGGCGACCGGTAGTTCGTCATTCCGCCCTCATCCGGCGCAATCAGGCGACCATCTGGAGCAGGCTCCTTCGCCGGATTCGGAATTGGACGTCCTTCCTTATCGATCCCCAACGTCCAGTTCACCGGACCAAAGTTGGTCGTCAGCAAACTCTTGCCGGTCGTGCGGTCCACTACAAAGAAGTACCCGTTGCGCGAAGCCTGCATGAGCATCTTGCGCGGCTTGCCTTCAAACATCCCATCCACAAGCACCGGAACTTCAGACGCATCCCAATCATGCGTATCGTGGGGAGAGGGCTGAAACGCCCACGCCAGCTTGCCCGTATCCGGATTGATCGCAACGATGCTGCACGTATAAAGGTTGTCGCCCAGGCGAACCTTGCCATTCAGCACAGGCGTCGGATTCCCGGTCCCAAAGAACACCAGGTTCTGCTCCGGATCGTACGTCCCAGTCATCCAGATATTGCCACCCGTCGTCATCTTCGGCGTGCCTACTGGCTGCGTGGCGAACCAATTCCACTGCGTCTCGCCCGTCTCCGGGTCAATCGCCCGTAGAAATCCCTGCAGGTTGTCGAAGTCGCCCGAAGCCCCTACCAGCACATGGTTCCCAACAATCAGCGGAGACATGGTCGCCCACTGCCCCTTGCCGGAATCGGCAACGACCTTGTCCCACAGCACCGTCCCCTTCTTCGCGTCGAGTGCCAGCAGGTGCGCGTCCGAAGACATGTAATACAGCTTGTCTTTATAAACGGACACGCCACGCTGCCCAATATGGAACGCCTTGTTCGGAGGTGCCGTATACCGCCAAAGCTGGTGCCCGCTGCGCGCATCGATGGCCCATATATTGTCCGGCATCGTAAAGTAGAGAATCCCGTCCACAAGGATCGGCGTGGCCTTCAGGGCGCCATTCAACTGTGTCTGGAACGCCCACTTCACCGTGATAGCGTTCACGTTGGCGGGTGTGATTTGTGTCAGCGCGCTGTGGCGACGGCCGCTATAGTCGCCATGGAATCCGGGCCAGCTATCTTTAGGTGGATTCTTCAACATTGCCGCATCTACATTCTGCGCGGACACGTAAGGCACAGCGGTCGCGACGCTCGCGGCCAGTACTATAGCTCCAACTGCTTTCATGCATCCCATAAAGGCTCTCTGGCTCCGTCAATCAAATCGCTTCTTACTTAAGGGTCTGGATGTAGGCGAGAACATCGTGGATGTCGTCGTCCGTGTATTTGCTCATAGCCACCACATGGGCATCCGCCGGGCGGTCGACCTTGAAGGTCACCGCGGCTGCGGGCCACGATCGATAGGTGCCGGACTTATCTGTCAGTCCAACCGTGAACTCGTCCTGGTACGCCAGCGGCCCAGTCAGACTCTCCCCCGACCGTGTCTTTACGGTAATCGTCGCCTTGGCATTCCGCGGATAGAGCATCTGCTGCTCCAACCCCAGCCCTGAGAATCGCGATGCAACGCCAGCCAGGTTGCCAGTAGCAGAGTGGCACTTCACGCATCCACCTTTACCTTCAAAGTAAGCCTTACCGGCAGCTGCATTGCCGGTCTTAAGATCGGACTCATCCACACCTTTACGTGTACCGGTCTGCGAGAGAGCGGCATCCTGTTGATAGTGGATAAACGCCACCACATTCAATAAATCTGCATCCGCCAGGTTAAATCGAGGCATACCCTTTTCAACTCGGCCATTTCGAACCACGTCGCCGATTCCCTCACCTGCCTTATCGGCCGTCACCAGTTTCGACCGTGTAAGGTCCGGCCCGCTTTCGCCGCCGCCAGCATCCTTCCCATGACAGAACGCGCAGTTCTGTAGAAACAGGGTGCTACCGGCCTCCATCTGGGCAGGCGTGAACTTGGCATGCACCGGGATGGGGCCTTGCGATCCAACCGTAACGGGTGGCCGCGCCTGTCCATTAGGGTTCTGCGCGGCAATACCGGGGATCAGCAACAGCATTACGGCGGCAGGCACCGATGCGACCTGCAGAGCTCTCTTTGAAGTCGAATTCATTGCGGGTACATTTCCTTAAACGATTGGCTTAACGCTTCTGCGCGCTAGATTTAGAAAGAATCATTGCAACCGACTATAAGTTCGGCACCAAAACTATGTCAACAAGAACAAAAAATAGCAGGCCTGAGAGATCTCTCAGGCCCGCT
>JANYER010000252.1 GCA_025359825.1 Granulicella sp. | reverse complement strand
GGATTCGATGCGGTGTCGACGACGGCGCAAGAGGCTAAGAATCCGCAGCGCGACCTGCCTATCGGCATTATCGTTTCGCTTTCGATCTGCACGATCCTGTACATCGGCGTGGCCGGCGTGCTGACCGGGATGGTGCCTTGGAAGCAGGTGAATATCGAAGCGCCGATTGCACGTGCATTCCTCGATCACAATCTTGGCTGGGCTTCGGACATCATTACGCTGGGTGCATTGGCTGGTCTGACGTCGGTGATGCTGGTGATGTTGCTAGGTCAGAGCCGCGTGCTATACGCGATGGCGCATGATGGCCTGTTGCCGCGGAAGTTCTTCGGCGAGGTGCACCCGCGCTTCCGGACTCCGTGGAAGGCTACGATTCTGGCTGGCTTGGTGGCTGCGATTGTGGGCAGCGTTACGCCCATCGACGATATCGGCAAGATGGTGAACATCGGTACTCTACTGGCGTTCGTGATCGTGTGCATTGCGATTATGGTGCTGCGAAAGAAAGATCCAGATCGCGCACGTCCTTTCCGGACGCCGTTCGTACCACTGGTTCCGATCCTGGGCATCATATTCAACGGCTACATGATGTACAAGCTGGGAATCTGGAACTGGGTCCGTCTGATTGTATGGCTAATCATTGGGCTGTTTGTCTACTTCGGATATAGCCGCAGCCATAGCAAGGTGCAGGAGCGCGAGGCACTGGGAACAAACGACTAACCTCTATGGAGTAGGAATTGATGGAGTGAGGAGACGCCCGGCTTTGGCTGGGCGTCTCGTTTTGCGCGGTGAACTGGGCTAGTTGGAGGCGGTGAGTGGGGTGTGGAGGATGGGCAGGGTGGCGGAGTTGGTGGGGGCGGGGTTATCGCGGAGATGGAAGTAGAGGGTGACGGCGGTCACTCGTGCGGGAAGGGCCTGGGTGGGGCGGGGAAGAGACAGGCTGGAGCCTACGAAGCCTTCAGGAACCGGTGTTGCAGAGGTGGGGTTCTCGTCCAGAGAGATGGACTCCAGCAGGTAGAGGTCGGTTCCGGAGAGGGTGCATGGGGTCGCGGGGTCGGGCAGGCAGCGCAGACTGGTTAATCCAGGTACGCGAACAACCGTAGCGAGGGGGAGCCATGCTCCGGCGATTCCGTCGGGAGAGACGGCGCGCAGGCGGAGAGGTCCGAAGACGGAGGTGCCGAAGGTCTTGCGGGTATCCAGCGTGGCCAGCAGGGTGCGTGGGTTCTGGAGCACGAGCGTTCCGGCTGCGACGCTCAGGGTGGTGTGGAGAGATTCATCCTGCGTGGCGACTTCGATGGTGCCGGTGCGGGGGAAGGGCGTAGGCGATTTGAGCGAAAACGTTAGCACCTGGCTGGCGGGAAGGTCATCTTCGTTGCTTAGGTGGAGGGCGGAGTCGTTATTGCCCATGTTGCGGCTGAGGAGCGTGACGATAGGACGGGCTGGGGCAATGGTGATGGGCAGAACGATGGTGCGACCGTCGCGGAGAGAGATGCTGGCGCTGGTCTTCTCTCCGGCTTTAAGTTTGGAGGGTGGGTCGGTGGTAGTGAGATTCAAGGTCTCTGGAGTGACGACTGGTTGGGTTGCATCCGGGTTGAAGGTCAGGCTATCCAGGGTGAGACTTTTGACCTGGGCAAGGTTGGTGCCAGCGACGACGGCGGAGGTATCACCGGCGTGAAACTCGAGGGAGGTGATGGTGGCGGGCTCGGCGAAGCTCTTCGCATTGACGACTGAGGGCTGGGAATCGCCGAACTGCTGGACTGCGATGCGAAGTTCACCGGGGTTGGGGGACTTGAGCGGGAGGGTGACATCGACGATGTTGGCGTGCTCGGCGGACTTCCAGCGGGTATCGATGAAGGAGGGGGGGGTAGCGCCGGTGGGGGCTTCGAGGCGGATGGATTCGACGCAGGCGTTGCCGTTGGAGGCGAGGAGGACGTGGTTCTCCCGGCCTGCGATGAGGGGGTCGTCGGCGGCGAGGCGCCAGTTGCTGCCGGGCGCGTTCTGAATGCGGAGGGTGGGGCCGGTAAAGGTGTCGAAGCCCCAGGAGCCGGTGATGGTTCCGGTGATGGTAGGGGTGGGGGGTGGGACTGGGGACGGATCTGGAATGTCGGGCTTGGGGGGAGTGGGTTGGGCAGGAGTGAGTTGGGCAGTGGCCGGGTCAGGCGGGATGGGGAGGGGCTTGCGCTCGGGGAGTTGCGCTACGACAAAGCCGCCTTGATAGGCGTCGGGGGTGAGAGGGACGTCCTTGGTGGTGGATTTACCTTTTTCAGTGGTGTTGAGGTGGAGGACAATGTCGTGGGCGAAGCTGGTGGAGAAGACCAGCGGGGCACCTTCTATGGGAAGGACTACTTTGGGCTTGAGGAGGCAGGCGACAAGGTCGGGGTTGGCGGGACGGAGGGGTGGGGGGATGGCCTTCTGGATGGAGGGCAGACCGATGACGATGACTGACTTGGGGTTGCGGAAGGAGGGTGGGGTGTTGAGGCGCAGGTTGAGCGACTCCGCCTTCGGCACGGAGATGGCGGGGATGTACTGGTATTGGGCGGAGTGCAGGCCGCCGAGGATGCGGAAGAGGTCCACGACAGCTCCGACGTAGGCACTGTAGGTGCCGCCACCGGCGACGCGGGTGTAGCTGGCGGCGGTGATGAAGTCGGAGTTGGAGCCGTTTGAGAGGATGGAGATGATGCTCTGGGCGTGGCCATCGTCGAGCAGGGTCTGGTTGCCGGACTGTAGGAGGCAGTTGAACTGCAAGTCTACGGGACGCTTGAAGCACTCCTCGTTGGGGCGGAGGTTCAGGGTGCGAGAGAGCAGCATGGAGTGGGCGAGGAGGGCCTTGGAGTCGGCGGGTGGGACCTGGCGCATGGAGGCAAGATACTTCTCGATGCGGGCCTGCTCAAAGCCGGCCTCAGAGAGGTCCTGCGAGGCGCGGACGAAGACTCCGGGACGACCACGGACGGCTTTCTTGAGGGTGGCGAAGTCGCCACCGGTCTCGGGTGCGAGGAAAAGGATGGCCTGCTCGGCGTCTGCGGGGACAGTAATGCTGACGCCCTCTTCCATAACTTTGTGGTTCCAGGTTTCGATCTTGAAGAACCAGGCGTCCGGGGGGGGGTTGGTGGTGCCGCGGAGGAAGGCGCAGATGAGGAGGTAGTGGACAGATTGGGTGGGAGGAAGGTCGGGGTGCAGCCAGATTTTGTCGCCGACCTGGAGGTTGGGGACGAAGGCGATGGGCAGGGCTTTGTCGCCGCGAGTGACACGGACGTCTATCTTGGGGCCTTCGAGGTCGAAGCGTGCGGGGCTCTGGGCGTGCGTAACCGTATGGACGGATAGAAGGAGAAGCAGGGAGGAGAGTCGGCAGAGCAGCTTAGCCATGGCTCTAGTTTAGACGGCTGGAAGAGATCTGGGAGCTATATGGAGATGGACGAATTGTTGTAGTTGCGTGTACGTGGAGTCTGAGGGCCGGAACGGGGGGCTTGGAGGGTTGACCCCCTCCCTATGGATTTTGCGTAAAGTCTTCGAACGGTGAGGGTTAGTTTTGGACTTGTACCTGTGGCGGGCGTAGGGAAGACGGACGCGGAGAGCGCGGAGAAGCGCAGAGTTCGCGGAGGATTCGTCGGAGAACTCGTGCGAGGATTCGCCTGAGAACTCGGCAGGGGATTTTGATCACGGGCTGTGGGCGGAACGTTTATTTTTGATGGTTGGCGAAGCGGGAGGAGGGATGGTCGCTGGCAATGACGCCGTCACGGATGGTGATGACGCGATGGGCGAAGTCAGCGATGTCGGGCTCGTGGGTGACGACGACGATGGTGTTGCCCTTGGCGTGGAGCTCGTCGAAGAGGGCCATAATCTCGTCGCCGGTCTTGGAGTCGAGATTTCCGGTGGGTTCGTCGGCGAGGATGATGGAGGGGCTGTTGACCAAGGCGCGGGCGATGGCGACGCGCTGTCGCTGTCCGCCGGAGAGCTCGTTGGGTTTGTGCATCATGCGGGAGCCGAGGTTGACGGACTCGAGGACGGCCTTGGCGCGGGCGGTACGCTCGGCGGCGGGGGTGCCGTTATAGATAAGGGGCA
>JANYER010000156.1 GCA_025359825.1 Granulicella sp. | reverse complement strand
GCAAATACCCAGGCGCTGGGTGCCACCTGTCTCGAAGATATTCGCAACCACCCGGAGAGGCTGGCAGTGTTCTCCCTGCGGGCCGAGGCCGAGCGGCTGCAAGAGAAGCGCTATCTCTACGACACCCTCTATACCTGTCGTGAACTCGAAAACGAGCACGACAAGGCGGAAGAGGTCGTGACGTCGCTCTTCAACTTCTGGATCGAATCCCCGGAGGAGCTACCCCACGGCTACTTTGAAGAGGTTCAGGTGGAGGGTCTTGCCCGCACGGTAGCGGACTACATTGCCGGGATGACCGACCAGTTCATCCTGCTGCAATACGCGCAGATCAAGCGTTCTATCCGGCGTTAGCGTAACCCAAAATTACTTTGCTGTGGACGTCTCGAGTGCCTGAATTTCCTGGGCGACCTGCGCCGAAACAATCGCTGCACCCTCACGCGTGAAGTGACGGTCACTGTCGTTGAAGAGGTTGAGCGGCAGCGTACTTACTTCGCCATCCAGATACCCATCGAGCCCGGACTGATACGTAGCCCGCTCCGAATCGCACTCCGGAATGGGTGACACGGTAACGAGCACCTTCACCCCTAGCGCCGAATATTTACGTCGAGCCTCGTCGAGCCAGCCAAAGTCCGGCGTCTCCGGTAACGGCTTCTCTGGCCCGCAAGACGTCTCGGAGGGTTTAGGCAGCGTCATCAAGCCAGTCTTTGCATACTCCGCCAGGACCGGTTTGTAGAGCTCGTTGAAGGCAGCCAAGGCTGTACGGTTGGGCTTGTAGCGGTCCTGTAGCACCAGGCTGACATACTGAATCGTCTGTCGGGGGTACCGCAGAAATAGGCGCGCCGTCGCCATGCGCGAGTTCTGCCGCAGCATCACCGTCATCGGATCAAAAGGCACCGTCCTATCTAGGGTGTGCGGTTGATAGAAGGTCTCGGGTGCGAATTGAAGGACAAGATACTTCGGCAACTTATTCTGCTTGAGGTACAGCTCGACGGGAACCGTACCAGTGACCATGACGATCGGCTGGGTCTGCGAGATGTTGCAGGTCTTCAATCCGGTCTTCTCTGCGATTGCGAGCGGATCATCGGCGGTCATGGTGGAGGAGTCGCCGTAAATGAGGATCTCGCAGTCTTCATTGTTTAGCTGGAAGGAGTGATCCTGCACCCGTTCGTATGGGGTCATGATCAGACTAGGAAAGACTGCAGATCGAGCCACAGAGAAGCCGAGCAGGAGTATCCCCATACCTAGACAGAGCGAGCAGAGCAGCAGGAGAAGAGTCATCGTAAGCCAGTGGCTATTCGTCAACGGATGCGCCTCCGATCCTGTGCCTTCGAGAATGGGATTAGAACTTGAAATAGACAAACTCCTGTGTGGTATTGAAGGTCATCGACAGCCAGCACGCGAGGATCATGGCGGCGACTGCGAATGAGTTCCATAGCTTCGGCTCAAACTCTTTCGCGAGCAGATCGGAAGCCTTGCCATAGAAGGCGAGGACGATTCCAATCGCGATGGCTACTCCGAACCGTCCGCTGAACGAGCCCCGCACAGACGAAAGCGTGACCGTCCCGAAGGCGTGCGACAGGTTGACCAGCGAAAGTGCCATGTGGCCGCCTGCACCGATAGTCCTGGAGCGGAAGAAGATGAACGCTACATCGACCAGCACGAATGTCAATAGCCACGAAGCAAAAGCAGGCAGCTTTGGCATCTTCTTCTTGCGCCAGTATTGGTTCGACACCAGTCCAGCGCCATGCATCACTCCGAACAAGACGTAGTTCCACGATGGGCCATGCCATAGTCCGGCAATCGCCATAGCCACCATGGTCGCGATAGACGCCTTGAACAGCGTCGCCTTGCGAAAGGATTTGACGATTGGCGTATACAGATACGTCGTGATGAACTGCGAGAGGGTGATGTGCCAGCGCTGCCAGAACTCGATGATCGACTTCGAGCGCAGTGGCGCGTCGAAGTTGCGTGGCACCTCAATGCCGAGCATCAGCGCGGAACCGATAGCCATGTCGGAGTAGCCGCTGAAATCGAAGTAGATCTGCAGGGTATAGGCGATGCTGAAGACCCACGCCTCCAGGGCAGAAAGATGGGTGGTTGCGCTGAAACCTGCGGTCGCGATGGATGCGAAGGCATCTGCAAAAACAACCTTCTTGAAGAGGCCCAGCGTGAACAGATATAGCCCCCGAGCGATGGATGCTGAACGCGATCCGGGCTCACCACCGAACTGCGGAAACTGATGCGCCATCCGCTTGGCACGTGCGATCGGGCCGGAGATGACATATGGGAAGAAAGACACGAAGGTCGCGTGGTCGAAGAGTCCCAAGGCAGGGAGTAGACCTTCGTAGCAATCCACCTGGTACATGATCTGGGTGAGCGTGAAGAAGCTGATGCCAAGCGGAAAATCGAGATCAGGAATACGCAGCTTGGCGAGACCAAAAACGGAGAAGCTGGCCAGCAGGAAATTAACGTACTTGAAGACACACAGGTAGCCAATATTCAGAATCAGCCCCGTAATCAGAATTCGTTTCCGCAGTGGCTGTGCGGCCCCGCTCATCCAGCGAGCGATTACCCAGTTGGCGAGGATTGATGCAGCGAGGTATGGGAGGTTGGCAGGCTTCCACCAGGCATAAAAGAAAACGGATGCAACGAGTACCAGAAATTGAGCGGCCTTCGGGCCTGCAAGCTTGCGCATCAGGATACACAGCAACACAACTGCCGGCAGAAACAGCAGCATGTAGGGAAACGAATTAAACAGCATCTAGCAGACACTCCCTGCGGCAATCGGCAGGTCGGTGCCTGTGATGTATCCGGAGGCGGGCGAGAGCAGAAACTGGATTGCCCCTACGAGATCTGCCGGTGTCGCATTGCGTCCCTGCGGATTTGCAGCAGCGCTCATCTGGACGGCGACCTCGGCGATGCCCTGGAGGAACTGCGTCTCGACCATGCTCGGCGAAATGCCATTGATGCGAACGCTGGTTGCGGCATACTCCGCTGCAAGGGCGCGCATCAGCCCGAGCTGAGCGTATTTCAGCACGGTATACATGGAGAGAAACTTAGGCGGCATGCCATGCGTGACGCTGGAGAGCACAAAGACCACGCGCGAGTCTTCGATCTTCGCCATCTTGGGCAAGAATTTCTGCAGCATCACGACGGCGGACTGCACCTGTACCGCCATGTCAGATTCGAAGCGCGTCCAGTCAAACTTGGTGAATCGCTCGTAGGCCAACCGCAGGGCGGGGAGGTGCACGATGCTGTGCGGCGCTCCGTAACGAGCAAGGATGTCTTCGGTCATAGCCTTCACTGAGGCCGCATCGCTGAAATCCGCCTCGATAGGCTGAATGCGGTCGCCGAACTCCTGCTGGAGCTGGCGAATCTTCTCGCCGCCGCGGAAGGAATGTGCAAGTACGGTCGGCGAATTCTCAGCGCTGAGCAGGGCGCGAACGAGGGCGATGCCGATATCGGAAGAAGCACCGGTGATGAGTACTACCTTCGCTGGCGTTTCAGACATGGAACCCTACCCTGATCTTAGCTTTCGATACTAGCTTGCGGTCGTCGCGACGGATGGTGGCCTTAATCTCAAACCGGTGGAAGGCTTCGCTCATAAAGGTGATCTCACCTTCGACGTTCAGGGTATCGCCTGCGTGGGATGGTGAGTTGAAATCGATATCGATACCTTGCAGCAGAGCATACTTACCGGGCATATAGACACCGACTAATTGCGAGTACAGCGTGGAGGTCATCATGCCGAAGACAACGGGACTTGGAAAACCTGCGGCCAATGCGTAATCACGATCAACATGCAACGGGTTGCTATCTCCAGAGAGGGCGGCAAAGTGGTCCACCATCTCCAGAGTGAACGAAGCGGAGAAGCCATGCTTCAAGCCGAGATGCAGGTCCTCCCAGCGATACTCATTCATCCTTTGCCCAGCTTGGTCTGCATCAGGTCGATCATGTCGCCGACGTTCTTCAGCTCCTGGAGCTCGCCGAGGGCGAACTTAATGCCGTACTTCTGTTCAATAGCGGTGACCAGGTTGATGTGCGCGAGAGAGTCCCAATCTTCAACGGTGGAGGCGTTGGACTCACGGGTGATGACGAGGTCAGGTTGGTCGAAGACATCGCGAAAAATTTCCTGCAACTCGGGGAGAAGGTTATCCATGAACAAGCTCCGTAACTTTAATGTGACTGTTGCGTGGGGTGTATCCGGCGACAGGGAGTGCGAACACCGAAGCGTCTGGATTGCTTGCACCCGACGGCTGTTGGATGAAGCCCAGCTTCTCGTAGTGGTCTGCGACCATGCCATTCTTTTTGGTAGGGATGTAGTAACCCAATAGAGTCTCAACTCCGGCGGCCTGGGCGCGTTCGACGAGTGCGTCGAGCATAGCAATCTCCATGTCGCGTTTGAGAACGCGGCAGCTCATCAGCCACAGGTCCAGATGCATCGCTGAGCCTTCTTTCCGGCCAAGCACGATGGAGATGAGACCGTTGTCGCCAAAGCGGTCGCTAAGCTTGCCGTACAGACTGATGTACTGGCTGTCCGATGCAATCGATTCGATATCTGCGAGCGAGTAGCGACGGGTGGTGAGGTTGAACTGGTTCGTCTTGTTGGTAAGCTGCGCAATGCGTTCGAGGTAAACGGCCTGAAAGGCGTCGATCTCCGCCGTCATCTCCAGCGAATCTAAATACTCGCCGTAGTCGGCGAACTTCGATTCGAAGCTGGCACGCTGCGAGTTGCCGGCATATTGCTCGGCGCGTTGCAGGTCTTCGGCGGAGAGGGAGACGGGCTCGAAGAAGCGGCCCGCCTCAATAATCCCGGCGTAACTGGATACGTTGGAACCGACATTCGGCACCGCGATGCCTTCCACCTGCGCTTCGACGATGGCGCGTTCAGCGGGGTTGTCATCGATGAAGACGAAGCTGTCGACGCCAAGATTCAACTCGCGGCCAATGGCGAGGATGTTTTCGTGCTTTGGCTCCCAGTTGGCCTTGAAGCAGGAGATGTGTTCCAGCTTCAGGATGGAGTCGGGGTGCTCAAAGCCCTGCTTCGCAATCTTTTCATCGTTCTTGGAGCAGACGGCGAGCAGCACGCCGCGGTTGCGTAGCGCGAGGCAGTACTCCTGGAAGGCGGTGTAGGCCTCGGCGATCGGGGTCTCACGACCAATCTGGATTTTATCGACACCGTCGTCGCCGATGACGCCGCCCCATAGGGTGTTGTCCAGATCCAGCACCAGCACCTTGCGGCTGCGGCCGTACAGGGCCTTCACCATGGATGTCAGGGAGCGAGCCATGGCCAGGCTGGCTTCGGCGGAGTTGAGTATCTTGTAGCTGAACCACCGCTCCCAATCGAACCACCGCTGCAGACCAACGCGGGCGGACAGACCGTTGACGTCCTGGATGAGAAGTTTGCGATCGGCAATCGCGGCGCTCGCGAAGGCGAGGTTCAGCCGCATGATGAAGCTGGAGTGCCCTCCGTTGGCGACCGCATCCATATTCCCGAGCATCGCGAAGGGCGGCAGCTCGAAGTTGTTCTGGATGATCTGGCAGCCTACGTTGGTTCCCAGAGCGTTCCATATCTGCTGGTAACGGCCAACTTCAGCCTCAACGTAGCCTTGCAGCTGCTCTGCAGTGCATTGCAACGGCGCAAAGCCCTGCACATTTTGGCAGGAGGTATGCAGGTAAACGAGGTCAGGGCGGAAGTCGATGAGGGCCTGCGGGTCGTGGACCGCCTCCACATAGTAGCGGCCATACTCACCCTGGTAGAAGGTGGGCCGGAAGCCGCTGGAGAGCAGGCCGATCTCCCAAAGGTCGACGAGCTCATTGGTCGTCGAGCCGCCAAGAACTGCGATACGGATCTCCTGCAGGCCGATCTGCTCGGAGAGTCTGCGGCGAAGGCCTTTGCGTTTCGTTAATAAGTCTTGCAGTGACAACGTATCGAGGTTAGTCATAAAGAACTCTCCTTAACCATAACCGAGTGGCGTCGGACAACGATAGTGAGTCTGTCTTTTTGGCAAATGACAGCCGCTCGCTTTCTGGCAAATGACAGCCGGTCGCTGCAATAGACCGTCCGTGCGGGTGTCGCTCAGGTGGTGGAAGAAAGGTTTGGCGTCCCCGACAAGATTCGAACTTGTGTTGTCGCCACGAGATGGCGGTGTCCTGGGCCGGGCTAGACGACGGGGACATCGAGCGGCGGAACCCACCAGCCGCTTGTTGTTACCCCAACCTTAACAACATCCAATTGCGGTGTCAAAACGACTTGAGTCAAGCGCGAGCATGGGTTTGTGGAATTAAAAGCTAAGATAGGTAGGTATCCCACTCAAACTCTTTCCATGCCCGCAACTACGCCTCGCTACAAATATCTCGATGCCCTCACCACTGCCTTTGTTGTCATCCTGCTGGTCTCGAACCTGGTGGCCCAGAAGGTCTGTGTGATTGGCCCCTTTGCTGTCAGTGGAGCGGTGCTGCTATTTCCTGTCACCTATATCTTTGGCGACATCTTTACCGAGGTCTATGGTTTTGCGGCGTCACGACGGGCCATCTGGCTGGGCTTCTTTGGAACTGCTTTACTGTATGCCATCAGCACGATTGTGATTGCTCTGCCCCCAGCACCGGGGTGGCCGAACCAGCAGGCCTTCGCTACGGTATTTGGGTTCATTCCTCGCATCCTGGCGGCTTCTCTGGTCGCCTTCTGGGCCGGAGAGTTTGCCAACTCTTACACCATGGCGCAACTCAAGCTGCTGACCAACGGGCGCAAGCTGTGGACTCGCACCATCGGCTCCACCGTCGTGGGGCAGGCGGTCGATACGGTGCTGGTGATTACCCTTACTTTCCTCGGCGTCGTACCGGTGCGGACGCTGGTGAGCATGATCCTTACCGGCTATGCTCTGAAGGTGGGGTACGAGGTGCTGGCGACGCCGCTTACCTACCTGGTGATCCATCGCCTGAAGGTCACCGAGCAGGCGGATGCCTTTGACCGTCACAAGAGCTTCAACCCCTTTTCCTTTTCGGAGTAGTCTTGTCGGACGCGTTGCTATGCTGGAGAAATGGTCGGTAAGTCATTGTAAATAAAATGGTTGAAGGATTTGAAATCTCTGCGAACCCTTAAACTCTCACCCTCATCTAACAGTGGTCAGGCAACAATACCAATTTTGTAGCGACATCAATCGACGGACCAATCGATCGATGGATGTTCTCCTAACACTCCGGGAACATTTCTTGATCCTCCCGCACGACCAAGGAGAAGTACTGTGTCCCTTATTCGCTCTACCCACCGCATCCTGCCCTTTGTAGGTACCACGCTCGGCAGCACACTCGGCACCGCTCTCGTCGTCTTTGCTCTTGGCTGCAAGCCCCCTGCTCCGCCGCAGGCTGCACCTCAAGCCATGCCCGTGCAGATCGCTCCGGTGGCACTTCTGCCGGTAGCGAACTCAGACACCTACGTCGCAACCATCAAGAGCCGCCGTTCCGCTACGTTGCAGCCGCAGGTGGATGGCAACCTCACCCGCATCTTTGTTAAGTCCGGCGACGCAGTAAAGGCTGGCCAGGTGCTGATGCAGATCGATCCGCTGAAGCAGGTCGCCACGGTGCAGTCGCAGCAGGGAACCGAAGGCCAGAAGAAGGCCGTCTACCAGTACAACGAAGGTGAAGTAGAGCGCCAGCGCAAACTCTTCGAAGCTGGCGTAACGTCGAAGCAGTCCTACGACCAGGCGGTACAGTCGTTTGAGAACTCTAAGGCCGACCTCTCTTCGGCTGCGGCGCTGACCAATACCCAGAAGCAGCAGTTGGCCTACTACCAGATTCGTGCGCCCTTCGCGGGAATCGTCGGAGACATTCCGGTCCACCTTGGCGACTACGTCTCTTCCACTACGCTCCTCACCACTGTGGATGAGAACGCGGACCTCGAAGCCTATATCTATGTTCCGACCGAGCGGGCTACGCAACTGCGTCCCAACCTGCCGGTTGAAATTCTCGATACCGCTGGCAACGTCATCCTTAAGTCTTCCATCAGCTTCCTTTCGCCTCAGGTGGATAAC
>JANYER010000129.1 GCA_025359825.1 Granulicella sp. | reverse complement strand
TCCGCCGCACCCGCCTCGATCGTGCCTCCGACTCCCTCGACGCCAGCTTTGACGGCGAAGAGGACGGCCCCACCATGGGAGACCGCCTCGCCGACACCCGCCCCTCCCAGGAGGCCCACGTCGCCGGCCTCGAGCTGAAGGTTAAGGTCCAGGCCGCCCTCAAACAGCTCTCTCCCGAGCTGCGCGAAGCAGTCATCCTCCGCGACCTCGAAGACATGGATTACAAAGAGATTGCGCAGGTCCTCCGCATCCCCGAAGGCACGGTTAAAAGCCGTATCAGTCGCGGTCGCGGGGAACTTGCAAGGCTCCTACAACGTATAGAAGGACAGGTGATTTAAGTGCCAAACAAAAAACAGGACTTCAACCAATTCGGGTTCGGAAGCACCAACCCCGCACAGTCCGGTAACCCTCAGCACTGCGCGCAGTGTGAGGCCATGCTGATGGACGCCCTCGACGGCACCCTCACCCCCGTCGACCAGGCCGCCTTTGACCTCCACCTGCTCAGTTGCGTCGCCTGCAACGCCATGGTGGCAGACGCCCAGCGCGGCGCCGCGTGGCTCGAAATGCTCAAATCTCCGCGCCCCGAGCCCCCCTCCGCCCTGCTCGACCGCATCCTCGCCCAGACCTCTGGCCAGCGCAGCACTGCGCCCGGCTCCTCCAGCAAAATCAAGGCCGCCTCCACCCATCTCATCACCCCCATCACCCTCCTCGGCCAGCCTCGCCAATCTGTCGTAGAAGCTGAGTCCGCACCGCTGCCGATCCCGTCCAACGTCCTTCCCTTCCGCAGCCGCTTCGCCTCCACCTTCAATCTTCGTGCCGTCGGACATCACCTGCTCCAGCCGCGTCTCGCGATGACCGCCGCCATGGCCTTCTTCTCCGTCGCCCTCACTATGAATCTCACCGGCATCAGCGTCACCCAGTTCCGTGCCAGCGATCTACGCCCCTCCAGCATCAAGCGCAGCTTCTCCGAGGCCAATGCCCACGTCGTCCGCTACTATGACAACCTGCGCGTTGTCTATGAGTTGGAGTCCCGTGTTCGCGACCTTCAGAGCTCTTCGGACTCCGACAACTCGACCCCCGCCACCACCAAGCCGGCCAGCTCCCAACCCAATAACCAGCCAAACAGCCAGCCCAGCACCCAGCCCAGCCAGCAGGAAGAGAACCAGCAGGATCAGCAGGACCAGCAGCAGAAGCCCAAACCGCGCACACGTCCCGGCACCAGCCGCCGTGAAGATCTTCCCGGCAACCGCCACTACGTCGTAGCCGACATCACCGCCCCCGGCCACCTCCTCTTGACTGCCGCCCCTGTACCGGCAGCCATCTCCAATCCATTCCAGCTCGTAGTTCCTGCAGAGCCGTCCCTTGCAACCCTTTCTCCCCGCAACACCCCCAGCACCAACAACAGCCAGGTACAGGAATGGAGGCTGGTATGAACTGCTCAAACCACCCCGATCGTGAACGTGTTGCATTTTGCCAGAACTGTGGCAAGCCGCTGTGCCAGGAATGCTCCCGTACCGTTGGTACGTCTGTCTTCTGTGAACCGTGCCTAGCCGCGCGTCTCGCCGGTGCTCCTTCCGGCGCACCCGGCAGTTACCCCTACAGCGGTCCCAACTCCGACCAGGTCAACTACGTCGTAGAATCCGTAGTACCACCGCCTCATGCCCCCGGCGCACCCAGCCCCGCCCTCGCCACCATCCTCGGCTTCATCCCCGGCGTCGGCGCAATGTACAACGGCCAATACGCCAAAGGCGTCGTGCACCTCATCGTCTTCGCTATCCTCGTCAGCCTGGCCAACGACGTCAGCCCCATCTTCGGCATGTTCATTGCCGGCTGGATCGTCTACCAGGCCATAGAGGCCAACCACACCGCCCGTGCTCGCCTCGCCGGTACACAATTGCCCAACCCCTTCGGCCTCAACGATCTTGGCGAGCGTTTCGGCTTCGGTAAATCCTGGCCAACGCCCGCGCCCTACAATTCGTCGGCCCCTTATTCCCCGGAGGGCACTCCTCCCGTCGACCCAACCGCAGCCTCAACGCCCTACGCGGCTTCGGCCCCGTACACGCCGCCCGCCGCTGCCTACACTCCGCCTTACACGCCGCCCGTTACGAGTTGGGGTGCGCCTTCGGAGAGCTACAACTACGGTATGCCGCCCGCCCAACCCTACGCTCCGTTCCCGGCTATGGATCCAAATGCCCCTAACGCGACCACCGGCAATCGCATCCCCATGGGAGCGCTCTGGCTCATCGGTCTTGGCGTCTTCTTTCTTATCGGAAACTCCGGCATCTTCCACTTCATGATCTTCCGCCACTTCGTGCCCTTCCTGCTGATCGGCTTTGGCATCTGGCTCTTCGTGCGCAAGATGACGGAGACTGGTGCCACCCTGCAGGACGACGGCACCGCGGGCTACCGGCTGCGCGTCTTCCGAGCCCTGCGCGGCTCCATCTGGGTCGTCCTCGTCGGCGTCATCTTCCTGCTGGCCGACTTCAACATCCTCTCCTGGGGCAGAAGCTGGCCGCTGTTCATCATCCTCGCCGGCCTCATGACCATCCTCGAGCGCGCTGCCTACAACAACGCCGCAGCCGCCACCCCCTACCCCTACCCGCCGGTCCCACCCGAGCCGGCACCGGCCTCCACCTCCATCGTCCCTCACAACGACACCACGCACGACCAGGAAGGACGCTAACATGGCCGGCTATCCTCCACCCTACCCACCACCGCCCGGCTCCCCCGCAGGTGGTCCACCGCAGGACTGGCGCTACCAGCGTCGCATCCTGCGCGAACAGGCCCGCGCTCAGCGCGACCTCATCCGTGCCCAGCGCGACGCTTATCGCGCCCAGATTCGCGGCTCCCGCCGTGGCTCCATCGTCGGACCGCTGCTGGTCGTCACCATCGGCATCCTCTTCTTCCTTGTTCAGTTGGGCCGTCTCTCGTTCAACCGGCTTGGCTACACCTTCGGCCGCTTCTGGCCCCTGCTCCTCGTCGGTGTCGGCCTCGTCCTGCTCATTGAGTGGACCTTCGACCGCGCCTCTGCGGAACGCAACGGAACCCCCTTCCACGCTCGCCCCACCGTCGGCGGCGGCGTCATCACCCTGCTCGTCTTTATCGCTATTGTCGGTATCGGTGCCAATGGCTTCCGCGACGGACGCAACAACTTCCTCTCCCGTGGCTTCGGCTTCAACCAGGACAACATCGACCAGTTCTTCGGCGACAAGCACGAGAGCGACCAGAACATCGAGCAGGTCTACCCCGTCAACGCCGCCCTCTCCGTCACCAACCCCCGCGGCGATGTCACCGTCGCCGGCACCAGCGACGACAACCAGATCCATATCACCATCCACAAGCAGGTCTACACCCGCTCCGACTCTGACGCCGATAGTCGCGCCAAAGAGCTTACCCCGCGCATCAACAGCACCAGCAACACCTTCGACATCACCATGCCTGCGCTTGAAGGTACCCACGCCGATCTCACCCTCAGCGTCCCTCCCGGCACGCCTGTCACCATCATGGCCAACCACGGCGACGCTCACGTCAACTCCATCAAGGCACCTGTCACGGTTACTGCCAACCATGGGGACGTCGAGCTCAGCAGCATCGACGGCCCCGCCACCACCCGCGTCAACAACGGAGGATCGTCCTTCTCCGCCCATGCCATCAACGGACCCGTTGTCCTCGAAGGCCATGGCCGCGACCTCACCCTCTCCGACATCAACGGCCCTGTAACGATGAACGGCGAGTTCTTCGGGACCACCCACCTCGAGCACGTCCGTGGCTTCGTCAAGTTCCACACCAGCCGCACCGACTTCCAGCTCGCCCGCCTCGATGGCGAGATGGAGATCAGCCCCCGCGCCGACCTCTCCGCCAGCGAAGCTGTAGGCCCCGTCATCCTTACCACCCGTAACCGCAACATCACCCTCGAACACATCTCCGGCGACCTTTCCGTCACCAACCGTAACGGCTCCGTCGACCTCATCGCCGCCCCGCCCATGGGCAACGTCACCATCGCCAACCGCAGCGGCTCCGTCAACGTCACCGTCCCCCAGCAGGCCAACTTTGTCGTCCAGGCCCAGACCAACAACGGCGACCTCGAGAACGACTTCTCCTTCCCCGTCCAGGAGGGCAGCAACAACAACAAAAACTTTGGCGGCACCGCCGGCAAGGGTGGCTCACTCATCCGTATCAACACCACGGAAGGCGACATCGCCCTCAAGAAAGCCAACCTCACACCGCTTCCTCCACTCCCGCCGCCACCGCCACCCGAACCCAGCTCAAAGAACGCCCTCAACATCACCAGTGAAGACGGCAGCAGCGTCTACATCGGCAAGGACGGAGTCCGCATCATCTCTGGCGCCGACGGCAGCAAGGTCATCATCGGGAAAGACGGCCTGAACATCAAGGCCAATAGCGACGGCAGCAGCGTCTACCGCGCACCCAACGGGACTCACCTCACTGAGAACGCCGATGGCAGCAGGGTCTACGTCTCCAACACTGGAACCCGCCTCACCCAGAACGCAGACGGCAGCATGGTTTACGTCTCTGGAACCGGCACTCACTATACGAAGAACGCCGACGGCAGCAAGTCCTACATGGCCTCCGACGGAACCCGCATCGCCCTGAACGCAGACGGATCCCAATCCAGCGTAGGCCCCGGCGGTAAGTCCCTGAACGATGCCCAGGTCCGCGATCGCCTCCGTCAGGCTGACGACGAGGTCCGCAGAGTAATGCAGCAAATCACAGCCACCCAACATCAACGCGAAGCAGACCGCAAGAAAGAACTCAGCCAGAAGAAGTAAGGTGATGGGCGGTAGGTAGTGGGTAGGTAGGTAGTGGGTGCCCCATATCTCGATTCTGAGATGCGGGCATCGTGCGAAGCACGACCGCCTGATAGCTTGACGGGTGCAGGGGGGGCTTCAAACGCCAGCCGACGGAACACCGCCAAACCAACGCCGAGATCTCAGCGGTTCAATGCACAACCAGTGAAAGAGTGACTACCCTCACCGGCAGCTCCTGCGCCCTGGTAAGACTGCGGTACTCGAAGCGAAGCTCCTGCGTCCCCTGCGACGGCGCGATCATCTCCCAGACCGAGTAGTTCTCGGCATTCTGAACCATCACCTGCCGGGACGGCGCTGCCCCCCGTCGCGAAGTACCTCCCCCGACGCGGTTTGCTGAGCTGCTGGTCGAAGCCCCAAGCGCAGCAGCTCCTCCAATCACTATAGGAGCCGGCTGCGGTCCCTCCGCCCCACCCGTCTCAACTAACGCCATCGAACGCGGACGATTCGAAGTCCACATATACCCGCTGTTAGCCTCGCCAGCCTTCGTCTCATTCCGCAGCCGAACTAAAAAAATCTCGCCCGGCTGCATCTCCACCGTCCGGCCGTTGTCCGCCTCCGTCAATAAGGTCAGGTGCTCCTGCCGCTCACCCGAAACCTCCACCAGCATATGCGGCACGTCGGCTGCGAGCTCGTTCAACTGACCGTCCAGCAACACCAGCGTCCCTTCATTCTTCGCCGCACGAGCCATAAAGCGTAGCTCGTTAGGGTCGCGATTCAGCAACTCCACCAGGACTCCGGGATGGCGCTCATCCACAAACTCCCGCCAGGTTCCGTTCGAATCCACCACCACGTTTTCATTGAAGTTCCGAAAAAACGTCTGCCGGAGGTGATAGGACGACGGACGGACCTGCGCCGGAGAAGGCGTGGTCCCCCCTCCCGCATTCCCACCCTCCCGGTACAGCGAAAGCTCCACCCGAATCCCCCCGCAATCCGCACAAACCACCATCCCCATATAGGCCTCCGAGACCACCGCGTTCTTATTGGAAGCCAGCGATCCATTCCGGGTAACATCCGTCAGCACCCCGATCGGCACCATCTGCTGCGCCGCTCCCTGAGCCATCAACAAGGGGGCCGCCCCAAGAAATCCCACCCAATAAACCACCCACCTCGCGCAGCATAAAGAAACCACTCTCATCCCAGCAGTGTAGCTCCACACGCGGCGGCACACAGGGTCAAACGAATGCAATCCACAGCCAATCGCTAAGCAGCTCTGTCTGGTCTGGCTTTAGTGTGGTTTCAAATAGATAGCGGCAGATAGTAAAAAGCCCCATCCTCGAAAGGATGGGGCTTCTGTATTATGCCGGCGATCACCTAATCTCCCACACACTTACGCGTGCAGTACCATCGGCCCAACGAGGCTTAACTTCCGTGTTCGGGATGGGAACGGGTGTGACCCTCGCGGTAAACTCACCGGCAAACTTTAGAAATTTCGCTCACGCGATCTTCCACAACTGAATAGATTGGGTATTTCCCAGACGGTATTACTTGTATTGCGTAGTATCCAAAAGGATATAACTACAAAGCTTGTATTGAATGACTTTAGAACAGTGGACACGTATCAAAACACGTGAACTTACTGCGCAGAGTAAATTCTATGGACAAGCCGAACGGGCGATTAGTACTGGTAAGCTACATGCATTACTGCACTTCAACCTCCAGCCTATCAACCTAGTGGTCTTCTAGGGCCCTTCATTTCCCTTTTGGGTTGGGAGATCTCATCTTAGAGCGTGCTTCCCGCTTATATGCATTCAGCGGTTATCACAACCGAACTTCGCTACCCAGCCGTGCCCTTGGCAGGACAACTGGAACACAAGAGGTTCGTC
>JANYER010000105.1 GCA_025359825.1 Granulicella sp. | reverse complement strand
TCTTATTCACCCGTGCGGACTCTACAAACGCCGTCCGCCGCTCCTGCATCGTCTCCACCCGCAGCTTCAACCCATTCACCACTGGTTGGTCCAGAGCATTCTCATACACCCGGCTGAACTTCTCTCCCACCAGCAGGGCCGCATTGATCGCACCTGAGTTGAAGTCACCTTGCGACATCAGTCCGGCAATCTTCACAGGAGGTTGTCCCGCCACCGCCAGTTCTCCCCGCACCCGGTAGCTCAACTCCGCCGCCGCTACGTTAGTCCCCTGCATACTCTGATACACCGAAACCAGCATTGCCGAGGGGGTCAACTGCCGATTATCCAGCACCTCATAGTGGAAGGTCTTCGCGGCACCACCACCCGGCGGCACCACCTCCACGACCACTGGAATCATCCGTGCCTCCACATCAAACCGGCCAAAGATTGCCGCCGCCCTATCCTCCGTAAACGACCCCACCGTCTGCGTCGTATTAATGATCTTGAAGGCGTTCAGCGGTGATGCCAGCGTAGCCACCACGTTTGCTTTGGTCATCGGCATCGCCACACGGCCATACTGCGTAATCGGATGTCCACACGCCAGCAGGCGCTTGGGGTCCACATACGTCACCGTGCATGTCCCCGCCATGGAGAGGTCGCCCCGCACCAGCACCGCACTCACCGCGCTACCCGGAACGAGCGGCTCTGGTTGCACGGCGGTCGCATCCGATCCTCCCAGCCCTGCCACCGGCTCCAGCCCCATTGCCCGGAACCTGTCTCCAAACCGCTCCACTGTCTCCCGCCCAAACCCTCCACCAAACACCAGGGGCGTCTCAATTGGCCGCATATCCATCCCGGCTAAGCCCACCGCTTTGCCGCCCTCAGGAGAATGCGGAGTCTCGAGCGCAGCAGTCGGAGTACCGGAAGTACCGATAGCTCCGCTGCCATCCCGTACCCCCAGCATCGACTCAATCGGAGTTATCCCACCGATCGGGTCTTTGCTGAACTGCCCAATCCGATAGCTCAACGCCCCCATCAGCCGCCCATCGATATACACCGGGCTACCGCTCATCCCTGCAACCACACCCGTGTACTCCGGCTTGGTCCCATGCAGTCGTGCCAGAATCATGTCCTGCCCCGGGCCCAGCGAGTCCTTTAGCACTCCCAGGATCTCTACCTCCATCGGCTCCGGCACCACCCCTTCAAAGACCGTGTAAGCAACCCCCCGCAGCCCCCGCTTCACCTCTGACAACGGAAAAATCTTCGTCTCCAGCGGCGCACTAGCGGGCAGCACCATCGCGGCGACACCACCCGTACCCTGTGCCAAAACCCCACCCACGAACGTCAAACTCCCCAGCAACACCGCCGCCGTCGTACGCATCACCTGAACCAACGTATCTACCAAGGTCTTTTCAGCAGCCGCCATGAAGTCCTCATTCCGTCCCTAGACTAGAGGCCGCAGGCCCTTCAACGCAAAGCAAGTCTTGCACGGTAAGTTCACGACAACGCAAAAACCTCTCCTCAACCTCCACCGTCGGCCTCACACGGAGTAAAGTTTCAGATGATGACGATCTTCCAGCAAACCCCAAAAACCTCAAGCCGTCCCGCCCTTGCACTCCTGCTTGCCATGGTCCTCGTTCCGGCGCTCCACGCCCAGGACGCCCCTGCCTCGCAGCAGCCGGGCAGCCCCTCACAAGCCGACCCAAACGCCGGCCCCGCCACCGACAATGGCACCATCATCCTCAAGAAGAAGAAGGAGTCCGATCAGCCCCCGGCTCCGGTCGCTCCAGTTGAACCCAAGGTCAAGAATCCCAACAACGAGACCTTCTCCATCCGCGTCGACGTCCCCATCGTCAACCTCGACGTCAACGTCATTCTTGATAAGACGCATCAGTTCGTACCCGGCCTGAAGAACGGAAACTTCCAGGTCCTCGAAGATGGAGTGCCCCAGCAAGTCACCAGCGTCCGTATCGCCCAGACCCCCATCACCGCCGTCATGCTGCTGGAGTTTGCTGCAAACAGCTACTACTACATTCGTGACATGCAGAACGCTTCGGCTGGTTTCTACCGCACTCTGCGTCCCGATGACTACGTCGCCGTTATCACCTACGACCTCCGTACCCGTATCCTGACCGACTTCACGAACGATAAGGGCCTAGTATCCCAGTCACTTCAGTCCCTCACCATCCCGGGCTTCTCGGATACGAATATGTTCGACGCGCTCTACGAGACGCTCGACCGCATCTCCCGTATCGAAGGCCGCAAATACATCATCCTCATCGGCACCGGCCGCGACACTTTCTCCAAGCTCACCCTGGACAAGATTCTCGCTAAGGTTAAGGCCACCCCGAACGTCACCATCTTCACCATCGGAACCGGCGCGCTCATCAATGAAATCGCCGACTCCCGCGGTGCCATGGGCGGTATCCAGCGCCTGGACACTCTTCAGGCTCAAAACCAGATGCAGACCTTCGCCCGCATGACCGGCGGCCTCTCCTTCAATCCACTTTTTCAAGGTGCATTACCCGACATCTTCGCCCAGATCAACGACTCCATCCGGAACGAGTACGTCCTCACCTACCGGCCCACCAACAACCACAATGATGGCAGCTACCGGAAAGTCAAAGTGACTCTTGTTGACCAAGAGGGCAAGCCGCTGCAGATGCAGGACGAAAAGCACAAGCCGCTCAAGTACTCCGTCATCGCCCGCGACGGCTACAACGCCAAGCAGTCGGTCGAATAGTTACAGCCAACACTACCGACGCCGCGGCAAGGTCAAATCCAGGTCGGTGCCACCCATCTGCTTTGTCAGCAGAATGATCTGTCCCACATGTTCACCCACATGGGTCACCACCTGGTAGATCGCTCCCAGCACTGAAGTTGTACGCCCCTGCGGATGGATGATCTCAACCAACCGCTCTGCCGAGACCCCGGCTATCACAGTGTGCACCTCCTCCACCGTGGAGGTGAAGCGGGCAATCAACTCCGCGCGATTGTTTTCAAGGAAGTTGTGCACC
>JANYER010000394.1 GCA_025359825.1 Granulicella sp. | reverse complement strand
TCTTCTACCAGCAGCACGGCATCGTCGGACGACTTCTTGGCGGCTGGGAGGTCTCTGGGCTGGGCTACTTCAACACGGGCCTTCCTTTGAATGTCACGACGAGCGGCCTTGACCCAGCGGGGGTCGGAGTGGTCTTTGGATCGAGCGCCTCCAGCGGGCGCCCTGACCGTATCGCCAATCCGAACCAGAGCGACGCGAACACTCCGATCCACAATCGCCTGCACTGGTTCAACATCAACGCGCTGACCGCTGTTCCTAGCGGTCAGATTCGTGGAGGCAATGCACAGCGCGCTGTTGTTGAAGGTCCTGGCTGGTGGCGAGTCGATACCGGCCTGTTCAAGAGCATCCGATTCACCGAGCGTGTTCGGATGCAGGTTCGTGGTGAAGCTTTCAACCTCTTCAATCACACGAATCCTGACTCGATCAGCACCGGAAGTCTGATCAGCGCCAGCGGATATAGCTCGACCGCTGGTAATATCACCGGCTATCGCGACAAACGCATTCTTCAACTTGGTGCGAAGGTGATCTTCTAGCAGACAACTAAAGAAAGCTTCAAATGAAACGGCACCCCCTTGTGGGTGCCGTTTCATTTTGACCGAATCACTGTCAAATGCAGAACTTTGCGGCTCGGCCGTCGTTCAACGCATATCGCTGCTTCTCTTTGCCCCCTGTTAGTCCACCGGGTAGAATAAATGAGTTGCAGACTGGGCAGGCTGAGTATCCGGCAGAAGAGTCTGGAACCGTACCTACGAAGGAGTTATTTTGGCGAAGCGCGACCGTTTTCTATTCACGAGTGAATCTGTTACCGAAGGGCATCCCGATAAGATTGCCGACCAAATTTCAGATGCGATCCTTGACGCCTGCTTAGCGCAGGACCCTTACAGCCGTGTCGCCTGCGAGACGCTGACCTGCACCGGCCTCGTCGTCATCGCCGGTGAGATCACCACCCAGGCCTATGTGGACTTTCAAAGCCTGGTGCGCGATACCGTGAAGCAGATCGGCTACGACGACGCCTTGAAGGGCTTCGACTCCAACACCTGCGCCGTCATCTCGACCATTAACCGCCAGAGTCCCGACATCGCCATGGGTGTAGACACCGGCGGTGCAGGCGACCAGGGCATGATGTTCGGCTATGCCACCAATGAGACCCCCGAGCTGATGCCCACGCCCATCTCCCTGGCCCACCGCCTGGCAGAGAAGCTGAGCGAAGTCCGTAAGTCCGGCCTGATGCCCTACCTGCGTCCCGACGGTAAGAGCCAGGTCACGGTCGAGTACGACTCCAATAACAAGCCCGTCCGCGTCGATGCCGTCGTCATCTCGACCCAGCATGCAGAAGAGGTCGGCAACGACCAGCTGCGCGGCGAGATCCTGAAGAACGTCATCCAGGCCGTCATCCCTGCCGCCTTATTGGACGCTGACACCAAGTACCACATCAACCCTACCGGTCGCTTCGTCGTCGGTGGTCCCATGGGCGACACCGGCCTCACCGGCCGCAAGATCATCGTCGACACCTACGGCGGCATGGGCCGTCACGGCGGCGGTGCATTCAGTGGTAAGGACGCGACCAAGGTCGACCGTTCGGCTGCCTACATGGCGCGCTACGTAGCGAAGAACATCGTCGCAGCCGGCCTCGCCGATCGCTGCGAAGTCCAGCTCGCCTACGCCATCGGAGTTGCAGAGCCGGTCAGCGTTCTCGTCGAGACCTTCGGCACCGGCAAGGTGGGCGAATCGCTGCTAGAGGACCTCGTCCGCAAGAACTTCTCCCTCACCCCCAAGGGCATCATCGAGAGCCTTAACCTGCGTCGGCCCATCTTCAAGGCCACCGCAGCCTACGGGCACTTCGGTCGCGCCGGCGAAGGCTTCACCTGGGAGGCAACCGACAAGGCAGCCGCCCTCGCGGAGCAGTCCGGCGTCGCAGCTCTCGCAACCAAGTAGTCCGCTACAGGCAACGCAATTCGCATCAAAACAAAAGGGCAGGCTCACGGGCTTGCCCTTTTGTTTTGCCCATTCCTTTGCGGTTTGCGACGCGCAGCGTACACTCACGGCTTCTGGGATATTTTCACAGCACAACCTGCATCTCACACCTGAGCGGCTTAATCGACCGTCTTTCATCGTTTAAAGAGGACACTCCCTTATGCTGATTCGTTCCGAGTTCGATATCCAGTTCCACCTGCCGCAGACTCTCCCCATCGTCGCCATGCTGCGTCTGCATCCCACGCTGGACGCCCAGGTCCGCGCCCCCGAGGAGTTGAAGATCGAGCACATCGACCGCGAGTCCGCCACCCTCATCGCGCCTGCGGAGTACATCGACAGCTTCGGCAACCGCTGCTCCCGCTTCGTCGCGCCGCAGGGAGCCATCCGCGTCAGTGGCCGCAGCCTGATCGAGAACGACGAGCAGCCCGACGTCATCTGCACCGAAGCCGTCCAGCACCCCGTCGAAGAGCTACCCTCCGAGGTACTCCAGTTCCTGCTCAGCAGCCGTTACTGCCAGGTCGACCAGATGTCGCAGGTCGCCGGCGACATGTTCGGCCACACCACTCCCGGCTGGGCGCGCGCCGTCTGGATCCGCGACTGGGTCCACAACCACGTCCGCTTCGACTACAAGACCGCTCGCCCCACCAAGACCGCTCTCGACGTCTTCACCGAGCGCGTCGGCGTCTGCCGCGACTTTCAGCACCTTGCCATCACCATGACCCGCGCTATGAACATCCCTGCGCGCTACGTCACCGGCTACCTCGGCGACATTCGCAAGCCCTACAGCGGCGCCGGAGACTTCAGTGCCTGGTACCAGGTCTTCCTCGACGGCCGCTGGTGGACCATGGACGCCCGCCACAACGAGCCGCGCATCGGCCGCGTCCTGATGGCCACCGGCCGGGACGCTACCGACGTCGCCATCACCACCAGCTTCGGTGTCGCCGACGTCACCAACTTCTACGTCGAAAGCTACGAAGTCGACGTGCAGGGCGAGACAGTTCCTCTCGTAGGCGGCGGTGTACGCAACGTCCGCTGGGTCCGCGCCGCTCAGTAATCTCGTCCGCATTCTAAAATTCCAAAGCTGCATGGACTACCCGCTATAGTGGAGTCCATGCAGCCGGATGCACGACCTACGCAACCTGACCCATCCCACGCTGCCCCCTGGCTGGTAGGCCTCTGCTACCTGCCCTTCGGCTTCAACACCGGCTTCGTCTCGACTGCCCTGCCCCTGCTGCTCACCAGTCGCGGCGTCACGTTGGACCGCGTCGCACAAATCACCTTCGTCGCGCTGCTCCCCACCTTCTCCAGCTTCCTCATCACACCGGTGATTGACTCCGGCATCGCTCGCAAGACGTGGGCGTTACTGCTGGCGCTCATCGCGTCCCTCTCCATCGCCGCAGCGATCGTCCTGCTTAATGCGCCCGGCATCGCTACCCATCAGACAGGCCTGATGACAGTCCTCGTCCTCGGTTCGCTCGCCGCGCAGATGTACGGCAGCGCGATGGGCGGACTCATCCCCTCGCTGGTCGAAGAGCGCCTGCAAGGCAGCGTCAGTGGCTGGCTCAACACCGCCTACCTCAGCGGAGCCGCCATCGCAGGTATGGCCGCCATCTTCGCTATGCAGCACTGGACACCCGCAGCCGCAGCCGCTCTGATGGCAGCCCTGCTGCTCGCTCCCGCGTTGGTCCTTCAGACCTTACCCAGCGAAGACCGTACCCCTCGCCCCGCCGTGCAGATGTTCCAGTTCCGCGGCCTCTTCCGCGAGATGGGGGCGCTGCTCTCCACCCGCCAAAGCCTCATCGGCTTCCTCATCTTCGTTGTACCCTCCGCCGCCTTCGCCGCGCAGAACCTCTTCTCCGGCCTGGGTCGCGAGTACGCCGCCACCGACACCCAGGTCGCCTGGATTACCGGTGCGGGCGTCGCCATCGCCTGCTCGGCCGGAGCCCTGCTGGGCGGCTGGATGTGCAATCGCTGGGACCGCCGCATGTTGGTGGTCGTCCCCGGCATCCTCTCCGCCATAGCCAGCCTCGGCATGGCCTTCGGGCCAAGGACGTGGTGGGTCTTCCTCGGCGGCGTGCTGCTCTACAACATCTTCGCCGGCATCAACTACGCTGCCGTCAGCGCCGTCGCCTTCGAGATCATGGGCATCAACAACCCACTCGCCGCCACCCAGTACGCCATGATGATGGCCTCCTGCAACATTGCTATCGAGTTCGCCCTGTGGGCCGACGGCCGTGGCTACCATCACGGCGGCGCAGTCACCATGCTCTGCACCGACGCCGCGCTAAGCCTGATCTGTGGCCCGATTTTGATCGTCATCCTGCTCCGCTACGCAAGCCACCCACGCACCCAAACTGCGGCAGCAGCATCTGTATAAAGAGACACAAGCAGCCTCTGAATAATTTGTCGCCTTGAAAGGGCGCGGCTTCAGCCGCGCCGCATGTGCTATTTCTACAACGTGGCTTTAGCCACTGAGGGAATGCCGGGAATTGAGGTACTCTTCCCCGAAACCCGCCTCCAAGTTTGCCTGCACAAAGCGGAGTGTGGCGCGAGAACGTCCAGAGGAAGATACTGGACATGGATATCCAAATCGCCTCCGCCCAAATCAGCATCCCGACCAGCATCCAAACCAGCAGCACCCAAGACCCCATGACCACGACCCCCAACCCGAATATTCCTTCCTTCTTTCCCGGCCGCCAATGGCAGCAGGTGCTGGAGCGCGACGCCAGCGCCGACGGCCAGTTCTTCTACGCCGTCAAATCCACAAAGATTTATTGCCGCCCAAGCTGTCCTAGCCGCCGCCCAGCGAAAAAGAATGTCAGCTTTTTCCCTACCGCAGCCGCCGCCGAACAGGCTGGCTTCCGAGCTTGCAAGCGCTGCGAACCAGAC
>JANYER010000390.1 GCA_025359825.1 Granulicella sp. | reverse complement strand
CTCGTCCGCGTGCTGGAGTGGGGCCTCATCTTTATCCCCCTTGCCTTCCACGCCCTCTATGGCGTTTTCATCGCCTTCCGGGGCCGCGTCAACGTCAACGTCTACCCCTGGGCCAGCAACTGGATGTACATCTCCCAGCGCGTCACCGGCCTCATCGCCTTCGCCTACATCATCCAGCACGTCTGGCGGCAACGCTTCGCAGGCGTCAGCCTGCCCGAGCATCCCGGCGCAGCCTTCCATAAGGTGCAGGTCGAGCTCTCCAACCCCTGGATGCTCGCCATCTACGTCATCGCCATGGTCGCCACCACCTGGCACTTCGCCTACGGCATCTGGCTCTTCGCCGCCAAGTGGGGCATCACCCCCGGCAACAAAGCCCGTAAACGCTTCGGCTACGTCTGCGCAGCCTTCGGCGCAGCCCTCTGCCTCATGGGCCTCATCAGCATCTACTCCGTCGTCTATAAATACCCCAACGCCCCAGCCGACGTCCTGCCCGCTCAACCCGCCGGCGTAGCCCTGCCCACCCCAATGACCGCACCCCCCAACTCCACTAACCCTGCGCAACCTGGAGAAGTGCGGTGAAGTATGAATGCGGAATCGCTGCTAGACAAAGCGTGTCAGATCGCATTGATGATGCTAGTTTTCTTCTACGGTTTGCGACGGCAGGTGCGAAGACGATGCCCAACGCCAACTCCAATATGGCTCTTTTGGGTGTGGCCTTTTTCAGTATTGCGTCTGCATCAACAGTTTTTTCCTCGAAGCCCACTTCGTTACATCTACATTTCGCTTTGGGTCATAGCTTCATCACTTTACCTGCTCGCAGTAATCGAGCTCATCCGTGGCCATTAGCAGACGACAAGTTCTGTTCCGAAAGCACATTAGCAGCAACGCTCTCTTAGGAAACTAATCACATGGCAGCATCACCCAAAATCATCGTAGTAGGCGGCGGACTAGCCGGACTAGCCTCCGTCATCAAGATCGCCGAAGCCGGCGGCACCGTCGACCTCTTCTCCATCGTGCCCGTCAAGCGCTCCCACTCCGTCTGCGCCCAGGGCGGCATCAACGCCGCCAAAGACCTCAAGGGCGAGGGCGACTCCGTCCTCAAGCACTTCGACGATACCGTCTACGGCGGCGACTTCCTCGCCAACCAGACCCCCGTCAAGAACATGACCGCGCAGGGCCCCGCCATCATCGACCTGCTCGACCGCATGGGCGTCCCCTTCAACCGCACCCCCGAAGGTCTGCTCGACTTCCGCCGCTTCGGCGGTACGCTCTATCAGCGCACGGCATTTGCCGGAGCCACTACCGGCCAGCAACTCCTCTACGCACTCGACGAGCAGGTCCGCCGCTACGAGTCCGAGGGCAAGGTCAAAAAGTACGAAGGCTGGGAGTTCCTCTCCTCCGTCCTCGACGACAACGGCGTCTGCCGCGGCATCTCCGCCATGAACCTCAAGTCCATGGAGACCCGCACCTTCCCCGCCGACGCCATCATCATCTGCACCGGCGGCAACGGAGCCATCTTCGGCAAATCTACAAATTCGGTGGTGTGCACCGGCTCCGCCCAGTCCGCCCTCTATCAGCAGGGTGCCTTCTACGCCAACGGGGAGTTTATCCAGGTCCACCCCACTGCCATCCCCGGCGAAGACAAGCTCCGCCTCATGTCCGAGTCCGCTCGCGGCGAAGGTGGACGCGTCTGGGTCCCACGGGATAGAAAAGAAAACAGAGTCGCTCGTTCTATTCCAGAAAGTGACCGCTACTACTTCCTCGAAGAGCGTTACCCCAAGTACGGCAACCTCGTCCCGCGCGATATCGCCACCCGCGAAATCTTCAAGATCGTCTACGAAGACAACATGGGCATCGACGGCCAGCCCATGGTCTACCTCGACCTCACCCACCTGCCTAAAGAGAGACTCCACAAGCTGGAAGGCATCCTCGAGATCTACGAGAAGTTCGTAGGCGACGACCCCCGCGAAGTCCCCATGAAGATCTTCCCCGGCGTCCACTACACCATGGGCGGCCTCTGGGTGGACTTCAACCAGCAGACCAACATCCCCGGCGTCTTCGCCGCGGGTGAGGCCGACTACTCCATCCACGGTGCCAACCGCCTCGGAGCCAACTCGCTGCTCTCCTGCATCTACGGCGGCTTCGTCGCCGGCCCCCAGGCCATGGCCTACGCCAAGGCGCTGCCCGCGCAAGTGGGCGACGGCGGCCACGCAGCCGAGCTTAGCCGTCAGAACGAGAAGAACAACCAGCTCCTCTCTTCCACCGGCACCGAGAACCCCTTCAAGATCTGGCGCGAACTCGGCGACACCATGACCAAGCACGCCACCATCGTCCGTTACAACGCTGGTCTCGACGAAGCCGACGCCAAGCTCGTCGAACTCCTCCACCGCTACAAGAACATCAACCTCGCCGACAAGAGCCAGTGGGCCAACACCAGCTTCGCCTTCACCCGCCAGCTCTACAACATGCTCGAGCTGGCCCGCGTCATGGTCCAGGGCGCACGCCTCCGCGACGAGTCCCGCGGAGCCCACTACAAACCCGACTTCCCCGAGCGCAACGACGAGAAGTTCCTCAAAACCACCAAGGCCAGCTTCAAAGACAACGCCCCCGCCTTCGAGTTTGAAGAAGTCGACATCAGCCACATCAAACCGCGGCCACGCAGCTACACCGCTACCGCGTAACCATCGCCTTTGCCTTTTTGTTTGTCATCCCGTAGGGATCTGCTTCTGTCGTTGCTTTTGCACTTGCTTCTGA
>JANYER010000370.1 GCA_025359825.1 Granulicella sp. | reverse complement strand
GCAAAACATCTACGCCATGCTCAAAGGCACAGACCCGACCCAGGCTGCGCGCCGCGTCCTCATCACCGGTCACTATGACTCCCGCAATTCCGACAACTTCAACACCCATGACGACGCCCCCGGCGCGAACGACGATGCCAGTGGCACAGCCGTCTCGCTGGAGTGTGCGCGTGTACTCTCCAAGCTGAAGTTCCCCAGCACCATCGTCTTCGTAGCCGTTGCGGGAGAGGAGCAGGGTCTGAACGGCAGCCGCCACCTCGCCAGGCTCGCCAAATCGGAAGGCTGGCAGTTGGAAGGCGTGCTGAACAACGACATCGTCGGCGGCGACACCACTCCCGGTGCTACCGGCGTGGATAAGTCCGCCGTCCGCGTCTTCTCGGAGGGCGTCCCCGGGCCTGCGACGCTCGAGCAGCTCCGCCAGATCCAGACCATCGGCGCAGAGAACGACTCCGCCGCCCGCGAGCTTGCACGGGCCGTCGTGGACGTAGGTCGCAGCTACTTCCAGCCCGGGATGCGCAAGGCTCCGGCTACGCCTCCCGGCACCGCGCGCAGCCATGCGGTGATGCAGATTCCGCCGTTTCATCCGGTGATGATCTTCCGGCGTGACCGCTATGGCCGCGGCGGCGACCACACCAGCTTCTCGCTGGAAGGCTTTGCCGCCGTCCGCTTTACCGAGTGGAAGGAGAACTTCAACCACCAGCACCAGAACATCCGCGTCGAAAACGGCATCCAGTACGGCGACCTCATCCAGTACGACGACTTCGACTACATGGCCAATGTCGCCCGCCTCAACAGTGCTTCGCTGGCCACTTTCGCCTCCGCACCCGGCCTGCCGCAAAAGGTCGTCGTACTCAATCCGCCCTACGATACCGGCACCACGCTGCGCTGGGAGAAGCCCCTGGGTATGCCGCCCGATGCAAGCTTTGAAGTCGTCTACCGCGACACGCAGGACCCCGACTGGACCAGCTTCGTCCCCGTCGGCACGGTGACAACTGTCAGCCTGCCTATGTCTAAAGACAACGTGATCTTCGGCGTACGCTCCGTGGATGCGGCCGGGCATCGCAGCCCCGCTGTCTACCCCACGGTTCCGCCACCAGTACGCTCTGCACGCTAGCATCCCCTCGCGCCAACGCCTGTGCAAGTCTACGGGCTGTGATGAAATAGAAGGTAGTTGTTATGGCTCGGACCGACTCACTTACGTTATCGCTGCCACCCTTTGCCGGTGCAACCCGACGGCTGATCCTTGCCAATCTGGCCGCATTCTTCGGGATGCTGGTGCTGGGCTGGGTCTCGTCGACGGCGGCTAGCCTGGTGGGCGGCCACCTCATGCTGGAGCCCTACTCCGTAGCTCACGGCGAACTGTGGCAACTGGTCACGTACGCCTTCATGCCGGTCGGCATCCTCAGCATGGTGTTTGGCATGTTGTCGCTGTGGTTCACCGGCTCGCTGCTGGAGGGCTCGTACGGCTCGCGTTGGCTATATGAACTCTACTTCACCTCCGTCATCGGCGGTGCGGTCATCGCGTCGGCACTCGCGCTCACCCACCTCATCGGCATGAACTCCATGGTCGCCGCCGTCGGCCCCTACGCCGGAATTTTCGGCCTGCTGGTAGCCATCGCGATGAACTTCGGCGACCTCGAGTTCCGCCTCTACTTCATCCTGCCCATCAAGGCGAAGTACATGGTCGCCATCTACCTGCTCATCTCGGTAGCCATCCTGCTCAAAGACAAACAAGCCTTCACGGCATTGCTCCAGCTCTCCGGCGCCCTGTGCGGATTCCTCTATGTAAAGTTTGCCCCGCGCAAGGGCATGGCGTCCAGTATTTCGGAGCGCTACTTCGGCATCCGCAACGGTTACTACCGTTGGAAGCGCCGCCGCGCCGCCCGCAAGTTCGAGGTCTATATGGGCAAGCAAGGCCGCGAGGTGCACTTCGATAAAGATGGCCGCTACGTCGATCCCGACGAAGCTCGCAAAGACCCCAATGATCGCAAATGGATGAACTAAAGATTCGAAGAGCAAAGAGCGAGGCCACCAGATTTCGGTGGCCTCACTCTTTCGTTGCTTGAAATCGTGGCTCTCTAGCTCCGAACCACTGTCCTCAAACTCAACTCTTTCAACTGCTGCTCGCTCACCGGAGTAGGTGCATCCACCATCAGGTCGATAGCCTTCGCCGTCTTCGGGAACGCGATCACCTCACGCAGACTGCTCGCACCTGCGATGATCATCACGATGCGGTCCAGTCCCAGCGCGATGCCGCCGTGCGGAGGCGTGCCGTACTCCAGCGCATCCAGGAAGAAGCCGAAGCGCTCATGCGCCTCCTCATCACTCATTCCCAGTGACCGGAAGATCTCCGCCTGCACATCCTGCCTGTGAATACGGATCGAGCCCGATCCCAACTCCGTGCCATTCAGCACCACGTCGTACGCCAGCGCGCGGACAGAGCCCTTATCGTTGAACAACGCTCCGGACTTGATGTCATCCTCATGCGGCGACGTGAAGGGATGATGCGCCGCATTCCATACCTTTGCATCCTCGTCCCATTCGTACATGGGGAAGTCCGTGACCCAAAGAAACTTGTAATCCGCCGCGGTATTCGTCTGCTCGAACCGCTTGTGTTTGTCGGCGAACTTCTTCGCCAGCTCGAGCCGTAGCGCACCGACGCGCTTATAGATCCACTGGCCGTCGTGGTTCCACTTGGCGGGCGTACCCAGCTTCGGAGTGATAACAATCGCAAGATCATTCGCTCCCAATGCAAGCTTCGCTTCGACAACATTCGCCAACGGCGCAAAGGCCTCATTGGTCTTCAGGCGAGTGACGTCGAGGTAGTCGAGACCGGAGTCGCCAAACGTCTTGCGAATCTCATCCACCAGGCCGCGCTTCTGCGTACCGCTCAGGCCACCGGCCTCCGGAATCACAAAGCCAAGCACAGGCAGTGCCTGTTCGATTTTCAGCGATTCACGCAGCGCAGTCGTCAGCTCCTCGGTCAGCGACACCATCGCGGGCAGACGCATGTCCGGCTTGTCGATGCCATAGTTCGTAATTGCTTCGTCGTACGTCATCCGCACGAACGGCGTAGAGAGTGTAACTCCCGTAGTTGCAAATGCCGCCTTTAGGAATCCCTCAGCAGTTGCGAATACCGCATCCTGCGTCGGGAAGGTCATCTCCAGGTCGATCTGGGTAAACTCCGGCTGGCGATCGGCACGCAGATCCTCATCACGGAAGCAGCGCGCCACTTGAAAATATTTATCGAAGCCCGAGATCATCAGGATCTGTTTGAAGATCTGCGGCGACTGTGGCAGCGCATAGAAATGTCCAGCATGGACGCGGCTCGGAACCAGGTAGTCCCGCGCACCCTCGGGCGTCGAGCGCGTCATAAACGGGGTCTCAATCTCCAGGAAGCCTTCGTCCGAAAGATAGTTGCGGATCGCGCGCGTCACCTCGTGGCGCATGCGGAAGTTCTTCTGCATCTCCACGCGACGCAGGTCGAGGTAGCGATACTTCAGTCGCACCTCTTCATTGGCAATTGCATCTTCCGCAGGCGAGAATGGCGGCGTCTTCGCCTCATTCAGCAGCAGCAACTCCTGCGCGACCACCTCAATCTCGCCGGTCGCCATATTGGGATTGCCCAGGCCTTCGCCGCGCTTGCGCACGGAGCCCTTCACGGCAACCACATACTCGGAGCGCGCCGCCTCAGCCTTGGCGTGCGCTTCGCCGCTTACTTCTTTGTCGAGCACCACCTGCGTGATGCCGGTGCGGTCGCGCACGTCCAGGAAGATCAGGTTGCCGTGGTCTCGCCGACGGTTTACCCAGCCCATCAAAACAACATCCTCTCCGGCTTGCTCCACCCGGAGATCTCCACACATGTGCGTACGTTGCAAACTGCCTAAGAAGTCTAAAGTCACGATGTTCCTATTGTACGAAGTTTAGAGGTGTTCAAGTCAACGGTCCTCCATCGATCCCAGATATGGAATTAAGCTTTAGCCATACCCACCACATTTTAGGGAGATGACTTGTTCAGTATCTATGTCATAAACGAGGTATAAAACTGCGCAACCACCGTTGAAAATAGCTGGAAATTCGTTCTTACTTCCCACGACGTAGATTCCAACCGACTTAGTTGGTGGCCCAAACGGTATTACCATTTCTCCAACGATCGTCCGGTGACTGTTCGATGTGGATGCAGCGTAGTAGCGAGCGAAGTCAGCGAGCGTTGGCTGATGCGGACCCCCATCCAGTCTCGGGACAACAATCTTGGATTCCATCTTGCGAATCGTCGCTGCGTCAGGCTCTAATTTTGCAGTGCAACCCACAGCTGCGATTGCTGCCGCAAAAACGAGCTGAGCAAGCCACGGGTTCTTCATTACGATTCGTTCGATCCCTTGAGCACCGAAACCAACTCAGCCCGCGGAACCTTGGTCTGCTCTCCGGCCTCAAAGTACTTCACCGTGAAGACCCCAGACGAAACCTCGTCCTCGCCAACAATCACCATCCGATGGGCAAGTCGGTCCGCAGTCTCAAACGACTTGCGCAGCCGGAAGGTTCCATCACCCACTTCAACCGTCAGACCGGCCTCGCGCAGCTCCTTGGCCAGCAGCAGAGCAGCAGCGTTCTGCGTCACGCCCATGGGAGCGACAAAGGCGTCGAGCTTCTTTACCGGGGCCTTCTCCATCTGCGCCTGCAGCGTCAGAATCAGCCGGTCTTCGCCGATCGCGAAGCCGATCCCCGGCGCCTTCGGCCCACCCAGCATCTCGGACAGGCCATCGTAGCGGCCGCCACCCAGCAGAGCGTTCTGTGTACCCAGGCCGGAGCCATCCGGTACCGTAAATTCAAACGTCGTGCGCGTGTAGTAGTCCAGACCCCGAACCAGCCGCGGATCGACCACGTACGGCACATTGCAGGCATCCAGCGCCGCCTTCACCTGCTCGAAGTGCGCCCGCGACTCGTCATCCAGATAGTCCGCAATCTTGGGCAGCGCGTTAATGATGTCCTGGTCGTTCGGATCCTTGGAGTCCAGTACCCGCAGCGGATTCGTCTCCGCTCGCCGCTGATTGTCCTCACACATCTGCGCCTTCACCGGCTCCAGCGCTTTGCGCAGAGCTTCCACATAACGCGGCCGGTCCGTAGCCGAGCCCACCGAGTTCAGCGCCAGCCTCCACCCTTTTACACCCAACTCATCCAGCAGCGTGCCCAGCATCTCCAGCACCTCGGCATCGCGGATAGGGCTCTCCGAACCCGACCACGCTGGTCCGATCACCTCGGCACCAATCTGCCAGAACTGTCGGTATCGCCCACGCTGCGGACGCTCCCGTCGGAATTGTGGGCCGATGTAGAAAAGCTTCTGCAACAGGCCTGATTCGTCCATCTTGTGCTCAATGTAGGCGCGTACAACGCCAGCCGTGTTCTCTGGCCGCAGCGTCAGCGATTGGGGCTTCTCACTGGCAGCGCGCGCACGGTCGTCCCACGTGTACATCTCTTTGGAGACGATGTCGGTCTCTTCCCCCACACCGCGCGCAAACAGCTCTGTCGTCTCAAACAGCGGCGTGCGAATCTCACCAAAGCCATACCGCGCGAAGACTGCGCGAGCGGTAGCCTCAACGCGGTTCCAAAGATCGGTCTCAGGGGGCAGAAGATCGCGTGTGCCTCGAACTGCTTTCAAAGTTGCCATCTCTTCAAGTATAACGAAATTGGCGGATTAGAGCGCAGCGCTGTCCTCTGCCCGCATTACATCGGGTTGACGACGAACTCGCACACTCCGCTATGGCAGTTCAGCAATCCGCTGCGCAATAGGCGCGTAGAGTCGTTGGCAGGCGTCCATCCGGTGAAGTTGATGCGTCGAATCATGTCCTCCGCTCCGGGGATTCCTTTGCTCTTCGTACCGCTCTGCTGGAGCTCCACAATCTTTCCTCTGTTCAGAATGAATGAGAAATTCATCATCGCGTTCCCTCCAGCGAGCTTGCCGACGTGAAATACGCGAAGCGCCTGAAGAAAGCTCTTGGCATCAGCACTCGTTTGCTTCACCCCTTTGTGCTTCAGGTCATCGCTGCGCCTCAATAGCTCCGCCTTGATTGGATCAGTCCCTTGAGCATTTGGAAGTTTGGCTAGGTTGCCACCGCTCAAGGCCATTTGATACGTATTCAGAGCAGCCTCCCGATGCCCTTGCATCTCCTCGATCTGCCCAAGATGCAGTCCTTGCTCAGCACTTTGCGAGTTCAGCCATGCCGCACGAATGTAGGAGGCCGCTTCATCAATATGTCCCTCCTGGCAAAGCGCCCACCCCAGCGTGTCCCATACCGCAATCTGTAGTGTTTGCTTTCCGGTAGGCCAGTGAACGGCATCGTAAAGTCTTCCAGTTCCCAGGTCGACAGAAAGCTTTTCCGCTGCCCTTCGTGCGCTCTCTACAGCGAGTCCGACCTCAACGCTCGTGTCGGCCAGTGCGTAAGCCCCACTATTGAGTAGATTGGGATCGTCGCTTAGCTTTAAAGCCGGGACTAATGTGGCTTTACCATCGTCAATTCTGCCAGTTTTCAGCTGGGCGACGCCTAACTGGATTTGCACTCCGGAGTTACCGGGTAGCTTGGCTGCCATAGGTTCCAGGAAGGTGATGGCCTCCTTCCAATCCTGTGCAGCCATCAAAATACTGGCCAGTGTCAGCCGCGTTGCGTCATCCTCCGGCTTGCGATTCAAGAGCCACTTCAGCGTCTGGACCGCATCCGTAACTTTGCCCTGGAAGAGTTGCGCCCGCGACATAGCACCATAGACCCAGTCCGTGTCTGGGTACATCTGTATCTCGCGCTTGTAGCTATCAACGGCTTTGTCCCAGGTGTGGCGTTCATAGTTCAGATAGCCGTAGGTGCTCCACAGGGTGATCTGTCGTGGATTTATCTTTTGTGCCCGGTCGAGGGTAGCTTCAGCCTTATTGATCTCACCCCGCCGAATCTGCTCATTTGCCTCGGTCACCAGTTGCTCAGCTTCAGCATTATTGGAGCCTTCCATGGGCGGGCCTTTTCCGTCGATTGAGGCGGAAGAGCGCGTCAACTGGATGTAGTTTTCGCCATCCTTCAACGTAGCGTCGTACCACTTCTGGTATGTCTTCCAATCGCTGCGCGGAACTCGTCTCTGCAGCACTTCCATGCGTCGTTCTATGGTCAGGGTGTCGTGGTCGATCGTGTAGGTCTTGTCGAAGGTGATGTAAGCCGTCTTCTGATGCACGGCAGCAGGCAGGTCCGCTCCCCAGCCTGACGGCAGAGTCAACACGGTAAGGTCGGTCTCAACATGGGGTTCGCCTAGCTCAATGGCACGGGTTGGAGGGTCTTTTTCGTCCACGGATGGGAAGAAGACGGCAGGGAACAAAGGCACAATGCGATATCGATCCCAATCCCCAAGCTTCTCTCGTTTGTAGTCGTAGGAGAGAGTCTGCGGATCGTTTGTAACGTCAGGTCGGCTGGCCTCGGCGTGGCTCGTCGTACCGCTGAAACCAATCTGCTGCGAGATACCCTGCGCGAGCTGGTCCCATTGGCCGGGTGCGAATTGACGAAGCAGCACTCGCAGCACCAGCTCATCATCGCCGCGCGACACGTACTCCATGCGAGTCTTTACGGTGCCACTCTCATCGAGAGTGCCCTTCGCTGTAAATCGGACGAAGGGAGTAAAAGGCAGCGCAGAAGGCGTCCGCTGCAACGTTGCTACTCCAGTCTCGGGCACGACCAGGGTGCGTTTGTCGCGAACGGTCGGCACCAGCAGACGATAGGGTGCGATCTCGGCGGTTGTGTCCAGCCAGATCGGTTCGCCTCCGTGCGGAAGCTTCGTAATCAGGTGGTTGAACGCCGCCGGTGAAGGCACCTCTTCATTCATACGAATGCCCGGACCAATCAATGCCGCTGAAGGATGAAAGCCCGCAGCCACCAGCATCGCTGCCAACAGAGTGTGCTTGTCCTTGCAATCTCCATATTGGTTGCGGAGTACCTCGCCTGCGGCATGCGGCTGGTATCGCCCAATCCCCAGAGCGACGCCGATGTATCGCACCTGGGTCGACACATAACTGTACAGTGCGCGAATCTTGTCCTCGTCCGTCGTCTTGCCTGCGGTCAACTCGGCGACCTTGGCCTTCACCTCGGCGTCGGGCAGCGTACGGTCGCCTTCCAGGCTGCGATACCAGGCGCCAACCGCCTCCCAGCTCTTGAAGGTCGTCCATGCGATGGGGGCAAACTCACCTTCGCGGTCCGGCTCCGGCTTGGTCGCCAGCTCGGCGTTATTTTTCTTCTTGTCTTCGTCGGACACGACCGAAGGCTTCAGTTGCGATCCCGTCCAGCGATAGATCTTTTCGTCGCCGGCCTCAGTCTCGACAGGCTTGTGCTCCGGACTCCATACCTTCACGTACTTACCTTTCGGCACACGCAGTTCGACGCTCTCAGCCAGCACCACCGTGCCTGCGCCAAACCCCTCCTGCCCCCAGAACTCTCCCGGAGCCTCAGCATGGGTGCGCACCACCGTAACTTTGTATTCCAGCTTGTCTCCCATGCGCAGGTTGCGGACCGGGATCTGTTTTTCCTTCAGGTCGCTGTAGAAAGGCGCCTGGCGCGTGACTTCTTGTGGCATCTCCTGTGCGTCGCTTATGGGCGTCTCTACCGAGCTTCCATCCGGTTTGCGCGATCGGATATAGGTGATCTCAACTCGCTCATTGCTGGCTGCAAATGGAATGGTGAAGACGCTAAACTGCCGCGCGCCCGCATCCGACTGCATCCGGATCACTCCCGTGATCTCCTTCGATCCGGTCCCATCGGTTGCGTACCGATACACTGTGTCTACCCGCTCAATCACCAGGGGCTCAGCCGCGTACGAGTCACTTTTAGCAATAACGGGAACAGAAATGCCTGTTGGTGGCCCACCCTGGGCCAGAACACTGCATGGAAGAACACACACCACGGCTGCGATCACAAAACTACTCAACTGGAAGGCCATCAGCTACATGTGTCGCAGTTAGCCGATTCATTCCATTGAAATCGTCTGTAACTTCTATATCGTTCAGGCAGTTTCGGCTAAATAGATGGTGGTGTAGTCGAGGTAGTTCTGGGCGTATTTCAGGATCAGGGCGCGGTCGGCGTCTCCCAGGGTGCGGCGGATCTTGCCGGGCACTCCAGCCACCAGCGAGTTGGGTGGGATGATGGTCTGCTCCGGGATCACTGCCCCGGCGGCGATGATGGAGCCTTCGCCGATTCGGGCGTTGTTCAGGATGGTGGCGCCGATGCCGACCAGGACGTTGTCCTCCAGCACGCAGCCGTGGACCGTCGCGTTATGCCCGATGGTCACCATCTCACCCACGATCACCGGGTAGAGGTAGCGCATGCCATGTAGCACGGCGCAGTCCTGCACGTTGCTGCGCGCACCGATCCGGATGGAGTTGACGTCGCCTCGCAGCACCGCATTCATCCACACGCTGGCCTGCGGAGCCAGCTCCACATCGCCGATAACCTGTGCTGATACATCGACATAGCAGCCTTCGCCGATGACGGGCAGCTTGCCCTGATAGCTTCGAATCATAACGCGCTCCGCGCTCACGGGATGGCTTCCTGGGAACAGTTCACCGAGAGATTTCCAGTGTAACTGCCAGTCCGGGACAGGTGTCGGTTCCATTGCATCCAGAACAGTGCAACTCCAACATTTCTCTGTACTTTTCTGATTCGGATGCCCACAAACGGCGTATTCTAGAGATGTCCGTGCGAGGACTGGTTGGAGGTGTATTTTTTTTGGCAGAGATTCGAGTTCAAGAGGGCGAACCCCTTGAGAATGCCCTGCGGCGCTTTAAGCGCAAAGTGCAGACTGAAGACATTATCAAGGAAGTAAAGCGCCATTCGTTTTACCTGAAGCCAGGTGAAAAGAAGCGTGTGAAGGAAGCTTTGGCGCGTAAGCGCAATCGCAAGAAGATCCGTAAAGAGCAGGACTAGTGCCAGCTCTATAACCCGAAGGCAGGCCGTCTCCGTTTCTTCTTTTTTGAAAAGACGTTGAGACGGTCGCCCGAACCCTCAGAGAGTAGACTCCCGCTACTTTTCTGCAATCGGCAACGATGGTACGCCCGCACTCCCCAGCGCGACGACCACGATGACCGAGACGTTGAGTGACCGCATCTTTGGAATTGGAACAAAATGCGGTGGGCCCCTGGTTTCACAGGCAGCGTTACCAGCTTCAGACTTACATTCCTTACCAGCTGTAAAAGTTGACCACTCGGCGGGTTCAGCTCTACTCGTTCGCAGCGTTCCACTTCGCATTCCGCCAGCAGACTTTGGGAGAAGCGGCCATGGAATTCGTAGACAGACTTTTGACGTGTACCGACTGTGGTGGAGAGTTCATCTTCACCGCCGGAGAACAACTGTTCTTCTTCGACAAGCAATTCAAGAACGACCCCAAGCGCTGCAAGCCTTGCAAGTCGAAACGCGCCGGCACCGGGGCTCGCGTCGGCAGTGGGCCGGCCGCCGCCGGGCTCTCGCGCACTGAGACGCGGACCGACTGCTCCGAGTGTGGCGTCGAGACAACCGTCCCATTCAAGCCGACCCAGGGTCGCCCGGTCCTGTGCCGCCAGTGCTTCCAGGCAAAACGGCCTACGACGGATGGAGCTATCACCACCTCCGCCGCAACCGCGGAGATGATCGCCGCAGCGACCAACGGTGAGATATCGTCTCCGGTGAGTGCTGAGGTGCTGGCTGCCTCCGCACAGGCGCCGCGCGCCTAGACCGCGCCTCTCCGCGAACAAGCCTCCGTGCAGGTATCCTTAGGCACGAGAGGCTTTCCCGATGACTGAACGACCCACTGTCCCTGCACCTGCCTTGCCGGTCGGCGAGTTGGTGCGTGGCCGCGCTGCGGTGGGCGACTTTGAACTCACCATCTGCACCGACGGCACGTACCTGCTGGATGGCGGCGCTATGTTCGGCGTCGTGCCCAAGACCCTGTGGCAGAAGCGCATGGCAGCGGATGAGCAGAACTGCATCCTGTTGGGGCTGAACTCCGTGGTGGTGCGGACGGGCAAGCACACCATAGTGATCGAGACCGGCATCGGCAATAAACAGCCAGCCAAGATGCGCGCGATCCATGGCAACCAGGAGCTGCTGCCGGCGTCGCTGGCTGCGGCGGGGATACGGCCGGAGGAGGTGGACGTGGTCATCAACTCTCACCTGCACTTTGACCACTGCGGCTGGAATACGACGCTGCATCCGGATGGCACGGTCACGCCTACCTTCCCGAACGCGCGTTATTTCGCACACGCAGGCGAGGTCGCGCATGGCCATCTGCAACTGGAGCGGGACGGCGTGAGCTACGTCTCGTCGAACTACGATCCGCTGGTGGAGTCCGGGCAGATGACGTTGCTGACCACGGACGCGATCCACGCGAAGGCAGAGGTTGTTCCGGGCATTTCAGTGGAGCTGTTCCCCGGCCACACGGCGCAGTTAATGGGCATCCACGTGGAATCGACCTCGTATGGTGGTGCGAAGCAACATGCCTGCTACATCAGCGACCTGATCCCCACCGCAGCGCACCTGGACCCGACCTGGGTGATGGGGTACGACCTCGATCCGCTGACCTGCATCGAGCAACGTAAACGCTTCTATCAGCGAGCGATCCCGGAGCAGTGGCTGGTACTCTTCACGCACGATCACCACACTCCGATAGCCCGGATTGGGCTTAACGAGAAGGGCCGGCCGGTCGTCACGTCGACCCGTTAAGCGGCGAACTTAAGCTCGCGAGCGTTGGATTGGCAGGACAGAAAAAACCGCACCTCGATGTCGGCAGGGGTAAATACGGTTTTTTTTATGACAATTCGATGACAATTTAGAGTCAAATCAGTCTTACCATCAAATTAATCCACATCCATGACAGGCTGCATCGCACGCGCAGCCTCGTCCGCAGCGGCTTCGCCACAGTCTGCACGCACGTATTGATCCATTTTTAGGAGGTTTTCCCATGAAACAGTTTCGTCTGTTATCCCTCTCCGCCCTACTGCTGGTCGTCTGTTCAATGACCGCGCTGGGCCAGTCAACGGCTACACTCTCTGGAATCGTCACTGACCCCACCGGCGCTGTCGTCGCGGGGGCGCAGGTGAGGATCCATTCTTTGGCGACCGGTACGGATCGCGAGGCGGTAACGGATGGCGCCGGCTTGTATGCTGTGCCTTCGCTGCAGCCGGGCGATTACTCGGTACAGGTTTTGGCTCCAGGCTTCAGCGCTTACACGGTTCAGAAGTTCACCCTTTCTGTCGACCAGCGTGCCGCCATCAATATGAAGCTGGCTGTGACCTCTGCGGGTGAGACCGTCCAGGTCGAAAGTGCATCGGCGCAGATTGAGACGCAGAGCATGACTGTCGGTCAGGTCATCGACCGCACGACGGTGCAGGAGATTCCGCTGAATGGCCGTCACTTCCTCGACCTGACGGTGCTGACTCCGGGCGGCGTGGTCGCGCCGACGGCAGGCAGTTTGACCGGTGCAAGCCGCGGTCTTGGTGCGAACTCGTTCATCACCGCCGGCAACCGCGAAGACTCGGTGAACTTCCAGATCAATGGCATCAACCTGAACGACATGAGCCAGAACCAGATCACCTTCCAGCCTTCGGTGAATACAACCTCTGAGTTCAAAATCAATAACTCCACCTTCTCGGCAGAGTACGGCCGCAGCTCCGGTTCGATCGTGAACGTCAGCACTCGCTCGGGTACGAACAAGTTCCACGGCGAAGTCTTCGACTACTTCCGCAACGAGGCGCTCGATGCCCGCAACTACTTCAACCGCTCCAGCGTTGCTGGAGTTCCGATTCCAGGTCTTCCTGGTAAGAAGGCGCCTCTGAAGCGCAACAACTTCGGCGCTGCGCTGGGCGGACCGATCTGGAAGGACCACACCTTCTTCTTTGGCAGCTACGAAGGTCTGCGTCAGCAGCAGGGCGTGTTGCAGAACAGCACAGTCTTCAGCGATGCAGCACGTGCTGCGATCACAGCCACCGGTAAGCCGACGGCCAAGCTGCTGCTGGCAGCGATTCCTGTGGCGAACAGCGGCAGCAACTATGTCGCCTTTACACCGGGACCGGTGTCCATCAACCAGTACACGGTGGACATTCTGCACATCATCAGCAAGATTGACACGCTTCATGGCTTCTACGCGTTCCAGTCGGATGTGCGGACTGAGCCTGCACTGCAGGGCGATTCGGTCCCTGGCTTTGGCGACCACCGCAATGCACATCGCCAGATCCTGACGTTGAACGAGACGCACATCTTCAGCCCAAGTCTGGTAAACGAGCTGCGCGTGGGTGCGAACCGCATCAATATCGCTTTCAACCCGAATACACTGTTGAACCCGAGCAACTATGGACTCGGCACCGGTCCTTCCGGCAATGGAAATGTTGGTCTGCCGCAAATCACGGTCTCCGACCTTAACCTGACCTTTGGCGGGCCGAGCGGCTTTCCGCAGGGCCGCGCCGATACGTATGGCGTTCTGTCCGATGCTGTCACCTTGTTAAAGGGCAAGCATAGCCTGAAGTTCGGTGGCGAGTTCCGTCGCTTCCTGGGGGCGAGCTTCAACAGCGATACCGGAACTCTGACCTATGGGAACAGCATTGCGAGCCCAGCGACATCGACGACACCGGCGATACTGGCGCAAACTGGATCGCAGAACTTTGCCAACGACGTTGCGACAGGCTTCAGCATTCAGCCGGTACAGATCTCCAGCCGCGTGTATGTGAACGCAGCGGGTGCGTTTATCCAGGACAACTTCAAGGTGACACCGACCCTGACGCTTGAGCTTGGCTTCCGCTTCGAGTGGAACGGAACGCCGACCGAAGGCGCGAACCGCCTGGTCATCTTCGACCCAGGCTCGCTCTCTTTGATTCGGACTGGCACCAACGGTCTGGGCAGCGTGTACAAGCAGAACTACAACTACGAGCCGCGACTTGGATTTGCATATGACGTCTTTGGCACTGGCAAGTCGGTACTGCGTGGCGGTTACGGCTACATGGCCGACCAGCCGGTCTCAGGCGTGGTAACGGGCCTTGCGTCGAACTCGCCGTTCAGCACTTCAGTGACGTACAGCAGCGCGACTACTACGATTCCGGTTTCGAATCTGTATGGCTTGGCTGCGGCTCAAGGTATTGCGATCAACTCGGTCAACCCGAACTTCAAGAACGCCTACACGCAGACTTATAACTTCAACATCCAGCAAGAGGTGAAGGGCGGCGTTGTACTATCGGCTGGCTACTATGGTTCGGTTGGTCGCCATCTGCGCGCCCGTACCAACCAGAACCAGCCGGTTGCAGGTATTCGTCCGTACCTGAAGCTGTCGGCGACCAGCCCGATTCAGGCGAACGCTGCAACGGCAGTGAACATCAGCCGCGCCGACAGCGTTGGTTCTTCGAGCTACAACGCACTGTGGCTGGTTGCGACCAAGAGCTTCCACAGCGGTCTGTCGTTCAACATGAACTACAACTGGTCGAAGTCGCTGGATACGAACTCGCTGGGTTCGCAGGGCGGCTACACCTTCCAGGACAGCTATAACCCCGGCAACAACTATGGGCCTTCGGACTTCGATACCCGCCACCACTATGCAGCGAATGCGATCTACACACTGCCCTTCAAGGGGCATCGCTTGACGGAAGGCTATAGCCTTTCGACCATCATCCAGTACCAGACGGGCAATCCGGTGAACCTGACCAACACCTCGACGTTTACTGGTGTCTCGGGCGTGATCCGGCCGAACCTGGTGGGACCGATCGTTACGCAGAAGGTCCAGACGGCTCTCACCAACGTAACGTTTATCCAGTCGACGGTATGCTCTGCGACGCTGCTGCCACCTAACTGCAGCTTCCAGAACACGACCGCAAGCCTGGGCAACATGTCGCGCAACAAGATCGTTGGGCCAGGCTTTGCAGACATCGACCTGTCAGCCCAGAAGGAGACCAAGATCTTCGAGGGGATTTCCTTCAAGCTGCGGCTGGATGCGTTCGACCTGCTGAACCACCCGAACTTTGGGCAGCCTTCCGGAAATACAACCTCTGGCTCGTTTGGGCAGATATCGTCGACCCGCTTCGCTACCAGTGATGGCGGATCGTCCCGGCAGCTTCAGGTGAGCGGCAAGTTCATCTTCTAAGCTGGCTTCTGTACGTGGACGGCGCGCACTCATTAAGTGCGCGCCGTTTTTCTTTGCCATCCCGGGGAGGGCTGAAACAATTTGGCCACTATTTGATGATTGCGATGCGTGCTTCTATTTCTGCCGTCGGCATCAAGCCGGACCCCACAATATACCCCTGTCTGGGAGCGTACAAAATCATCCATTCACCCGACTGATCCACCGTGTAACTGGATTCCGAAAACGATTCTGAAAACATGGTCGCAAATACATTTCGGTTGCTGCGAGCGGCTATGACAGTCCGCCTCCAGCTTGATTTTCCGTGACCCATGCGGCAGTCAAATACGATAACTGGG
>JANYER010000350.1 GCA_025359825.1 Granulicella sp. | reverse complement strand
GCAGCCTTGATCGCTTCGGGCTTCGCGGTAAGCAGATGATTGCCGTCGCGCGTCGCCGCGATAAACGCTACGCCTTTGGCCTCGCCAAGCGCGGAAAGGTCCGGCTCGCTGAGCGGAAGAATGTCGAAGAACTCTTCGGCGGCGGTGAGAAAAGTGTCGGTGGAGAAGTTGTCCAGGCCGAAGACGACGCGGTGGGTCGGCAGAATGGTGATACCGGGCGCGTCCATGTTGACGAAGGTCATCATCATGGCGGCCTCTGGGAAGGAGGGTTTTGGCAGCAGGGAGTGGGGCTCGTCAGCGCGGTTCGACGGCGATTCGTCGTCGCCGGACGAGGTCGTCGCGGGAGCATTGAGACCAAGCGCAGCCGCGCGTTCTTTCATGTAGGTGACGCTGGTCTCGTAGCGGTGGTGGCCGTCGGCGATGATGAGCTTCTTATCCTGCATGGCGGTCACGATCAGGTTGATCAGGTGCGCGTCCGTGAGCTTCCAGACGCGATGCACGACCTGGTACTCGTCCGTGATCTCGAGGTCGGCTGGCGCGCCTGCATCGAAGATGAGCTTCTCGGCCGTGAAGGCTGGATCGGAGTAGAGCATGTAGATCTGCTCGCAGTAGGCGCGTGTGGCTTTGAAGAGCGCGAGCCGATCGGACTTGTGCTTGGGGAAGGTCTGCTCGTGGCGGTAGACGACCTTGTCGGCGTAGTCGTAGAGGTGGCCGAGGGCGATGAAGCCGCGCCGCTCCTGAACGATGTTGGTGTGAGGGACCGTGTAGGTCTGGGAGTAGCCGTAGAGGGCGGGGGCGGGCTCTTCCTTGAGGATGGCGTCTTTGCGCCAGTCGCGGAGGGACTCTGCGGCGCGGGTGTAGACGTTGTGGGCCTGTTCACCAGCGGGGAGGAAGTCCTGGGGCTCGGTGTCGTCGGACTGGTGCTTGCCGAGGATGATGCGGATGAGGTTGTAGGGGCTGGTGTCGTAGTAGCGCTGCTGCATCTCCGGCGTGATCTTGTCGTAGGGCTGGGTGACGACGTCTTCCATCTTGACGCGGTTGGTGTCGTAACGGAGGGCGCGAAACGGGTAAATGCGAGCCATGCGGTGTGAATCTCCTGAAGTGCTTTGATTCGATTGTACTTTGCCGGGTGGAGTGGGTTTTGGTGGATTTCCGCGCTATGGCGTCAGGATGTAGGCGTCGTAGGGGCCGGAGGAGCGTTGGAATTTGTAGGGGGCGAAGGCGGCTCGGAAAGCGGGGTCACGTTGGAACCAGGCGAGGAGGTTGTCGTGGCGGTCTTCGAGGATCTGGCACTGGACGGTGGGGTCTTCGCAGCGGAGGACGAGGATGAGGGATGGGTGCCAACGGTTGAGGTCTTCGACCATCCATTGGTGCTGGAGGCGGTCCAGTTCGGCCAGGCGGGTAGGAGGGATGATGTGCTGCGGTGGTGTGGTGGGGCTATTGCTGGTTGCATCTTCATTGCGCAGGATGGCGGGGAGCACCCAGAGGTTGTTGGTGCGCTGGGCCATGAAGAGGTGATGGGTGGTGATGGGGGGACGGTGTCGTCGACGACGGTGGAGAGGATGGCGATGGGGGTGTTGGGGGGTAGGTTGGCGAAGAAGCTGGGGTCTGGAATGTCGGAGAGGCCGGAGGGGTAGGAGAAGGGGTGGGAGAGGGTATAGCCGGAGAAGTGGGCGGTGAGGGCGAAGGAGAGGACGGTGAGGGCGAGGGCGGCCTTGGGCATCCAGTTTGGGGTGGTGAGGTTGCGTTGGGTGGCGAACTTCATGAGGAGGAGCCAGAGGGCGCAGGCGAAGAAGCTGATGGCGGGGATCTGCTGGTAGTACCAGCCGGTTCCCTGAAGGTAGTAGGCGATGGTGCTGGCTGCTCCGCTGAGGATGAGGAGGAGTGCCAAGGGTGAGGTGGGCTTTAGGTATAGGTATAGCGCTACGCAGAGGGCGGCGAGAATGTGGAGCTGGAGGGATTCGTTAACGAGTTGAGGCAGGGTGAGGTGGCCGATGGCCCAGTAGACGTCTTTGAGGAGGGGAACGACATCCGTGAGGTAGGCGGGGGTGAGGAGGCGGATGGCGGCGAAGAAGGCGACTCCGGTGGCGACGATGGCAAGGAAGGTGGTGCGCAGGAGGTGGCGGATACTGCGAGTCTGGACGAGGAAGTAGAGCTCGATGGCGATGGGGATGAGTATGTGATGGGGTTTGAGGCAGATTCCTAATCCCGCGAGGACGCCTATCAGTAAGCGGAAGAGCAGGGTGAGGGAGGCCGATGATGAGGACGAGTTGCGGCAGGAATTTGAATCCAAGGCCGCGCTGAGGACGTAGGGAAGACAGAGGATGGCGAGTAGGTGGTCTCGCTGGCCGAGGTCGCGGGCGGGCAGGACGGTGAAGATAGTGATGAAGGCGCAGGCCAGAGACCAGAGGCGGGCTGGGGTGAGCAGGATTTTTGCTCTGCGAAGGATATAGAACGACGACAAAGCTGAGACAACTTCCGTGAGCAGGACTGCTAGTTTGAACAGGAATGTAATCGGGATATGGAGCAAGTTGCTGAGGGCCGCCGGAATGGTGAGCATGGCCATGATGAGTGGCGGGTTTGACTCCAGCAATTGTGGGCCGTAGAGTTTCGTGCCGTGCAGGATTTGCTGGGCGACGTAGAGGCACCAAAGCTGGTCGTGTCCTACGGCGGGGAGGAGGCTGAGGAGGATGGCCATTCCGAGGACGGCGAGCGTTAAGATGCGGAAGATGTTGACTGCACTGGGTTGGCTACGTCCAATCAATATTGAGTTCGGGATGTTGATGTGGCTTCCATTATTTTGGGACGGATGCAGTGTTTGTGACGATGTTGGTAGGGGATTTTGCGACGGCGGTGTAATCTGCGGGCGTGGGTTGTAACCAGAGGAAGGCGTCGTAGTCATATTATGCCTTCCCCGGACGTGCAAGATATTTGCCGTGGACTCAAGATGTTGGCCGTGGACTGTAGATGAGTTGTGAGGACGGCATAGGCAACATTATGCGATATATAAGCGGGCAACGTATGGATGGCGGGCTGAGTCGTGTGTTTCCAATAAGACGGCTGCGGCTGATGGTATGCCTGGCACTGTTGCTGGTGTGTGGGCTGGCAAGCCGTGGAGTGGCCTGGGGGCAGGACAATCCGCTGAACCAGGTGGAGACACCTGCTGCTCCGCCGCCGAAGAAGACACCGGAGGACTTGAAGCCAATCATCGATGGAAGCGGCGATGGTGCGGCCGCGCAGGCGACGACCCGGCGAGAGGCGCGCATCCGGGTGGATGTGAACCTGGTGCTGGTGCCGATGACGGTGACCGACCCGATGAACCGGCTGGTGACAGGGCTGGAGCGGGAAAACTTCCAGATCTTCGATAACAATGTAGGACAGACGATCAAGACATTTTCGACGGACGATGCTCCGTTGACGATTGGGATCGTGTTCGACCTGAGCGGAAGTATGAATTCGAAGTTTATCCGGGCACGGAAGGCGTTGAGTGAGTTTCTGAGAACATGCAATCCGCAGGACGAGTTTTTTGTGGTGGGGTTCAACGACCGGCCGGCGGTGATTGTGGACTATACGTCGGACGTGGACGATGTCGAAGCGCGGATGGTGATGCTGAAGCCAGAGAACCGTACGGCGCTGATCGACGCTATCTACCTGAGCGTGAATAAGCTGCGGCAGGCGAAGCATGACCGGAAGGCGCTGCTGATTATCTCGGACGGCGGCGACAACCGCAGCCGATACACGGAGGCGGAGCTGCGCCGGGTAGTGCGGGAGAGCGATGTTCAGAT
>JANYER010000300.1 GCA_025359825.1 Granulicella sp. | reverse complement strand
ATTTGGATGGAGCTGCGGCACTTCTAGCTGTCAGGGAAGGTATCGGAGGATGTTCGGCGCGCTGAGCTTGGCTTCCGGGTTTGGTCTGCAGGTTTGAGCGGTTAGTCGTAGAATGTTAGGTATGCGTAGCGCTCGTATTATCGGCACCTCACTTCTTTTTGCACTTGGCCTCTCTCTGGCCGCTCCTACCTTGGCCGTTGGTCAGGACACGTCTTCTAAGCGTGGACGGAAGTACAAGGCGCCGCCGGAGACGTCGCACATCGTCATTCAGGTGACGAAGCATTCCAATGGCAAGCCGATTTCGAATGCGGCGGTGGTCTTCAACCCGAGCATGAACGGCAAGGACATTGGCAGCCTTGAGGTTAAGACCGACCCGGAAGGCAAGGCCACGATTGACGTGATTCCCACGGGCAGCATGGTGCGGGTACAGATCATTGCGAATGGCTTTGCGACCTACGCGGAGGACTTTCTAATCAAGGAGTCTAGCCGCGAGATTGCTGTGGCGATGCTGCGTCCGCAGGAACAGATTTCGGCGTACGAAGATAACCAGGGTAAGACTTCGGAGCGGAAGGCTGGCGTGCAGGAGCCGGTGAAGCCGACTAAACCTGTTACGACTACTCCCACCCCAGCCGTGAAGCCTGCTCCAGCGACTGCGCCTCAGAATCAACAGTAGTTCGCATGACTTATTCTCCTCGTCCGCTTGCAGGGAAGACCGCACTGGTTACCGGAGCGGCAAAGCGTATTGGGCGCAGCATTGCGCTGGCGCTGGCCGAGGCGGGTGCGAATGTGGCAATTACGTATCGTGGCTCGCAGGGTGAGGCAGAGGCTACGGTCGCTGAGCTGGCAGACTTCGATGTGGAGGCCTTCGCAGTGCGGTGCGATCTGTTGGATCCTGAAGATATTCGTCAGGCAGTGACTTCGGTGGTGGAGGAGTTTGGGCAGCTGGATGTGCTGGTGAACAACGCCGGCATCTTTGCTTCAGAGGCGTTGGAGGCAATCCAGCCGGAGCAGTGGGATGCGATGTTCGCCACGAATACTCGGGCGCCGTTTCTGGTGGCGCAGGCGGCGTATCCGCACCTGAAGGCTACGAAGGGGCGCATCCTGAACATCGGGTCGCTGGGGGGGATCCATCCGTGGGCGACCCATGCGCACTACTGCACGTCGAAGGCGGCGTTGCACATGCTCTCGCAGACGATGGCGAAGGCGTGGGCTCCGGAGATCAGCGTGAACTGCATTGCACCCGGGATGATCGTGCAGGGTGAGGTGGGAGAGGCGTACGAGCACTTTGCTGCGAAGACGCCGATGCAGCGGAATGGCGCGGCTGCGGATGTGGCGGCGGCCGCGATCTTCTTCGCTACGGGGCCGCACTTTATTACGGGACAGTTGCTTGCGGTAGATGGTGGGTTGGGGCTGGTCTAGTTGCTGCTGAGGATTTAGCGTCTAGCGGCCAAACATCTTTTGCCACCAGCTCTTTTTTTTCTGGTCGTCGTAGAGGTCGAGCGGTTCGGCCTGCGGCATCATTGGCTTGCCCATGAAGGCGGCGAGTGGATTGCCAACGCAGAGGGCGTGGGCGTACTCGGAGCCGTATTTCTCTGCGATCAGCTCGTAGGCTTCGCGCATCCTGGGTGGGCGTGAGGTGACGTTGTGGGCATCGGTGGCGATGAAGTGGACCCAACGTTTGGCGAGTAAGTCGTGAGCCATCTTGTGCGCCTGCTTGCCCATGTGCCCCAGCACGGAGCCGGCGGTTACCTGCACGAGCAGGCCGCCGCGCATCCACTCGGCCATGCGTTGCTGGTCAGCCTGCAGGGTGGCGTTGCGCTCGGGATGGGTGAGGATGGGAGTGAGGCTTGCGAGGCGAAGTTGGTAGTAGGTCTCGGTGAGGGCCTGAGAGAGGCCGTAGTCGGGAAGCTCTACAAGCAGGTAGCCTAAACCGTTGATGCTGAAGCGGGCGGGGTCGAGCTTGGCGTCCTGGATATTGTCGTAGGACATGTGAAAGTCGCTGCCGCGACCCAGTTTGAGCTCGATGCCTTCGTCTTCGAGGGCCTTCTGGAGGGTGATGATCTTCTCTTCGATGAGGAGGGGGTTGTACTCGTACTGACCGTTGGCGTGGGGGGTGCAGACGACGTGGGTGATGCCATCGTCGGCTGCGATGCGCGCCATGGCGATGGAGTTCTCCATACTCCTGGAACCGTCGTCGAGGCCCCACAGCAGATGATGGTGAATATCGATCATGACGGGCCCTCGGGGAGTTAAGAGCTACTGTGCCGCGGCCAGGCTGTGCACCATGGACTGGAAGAGCTGCAGGCCGTCAGCCGAGCCGAGGAGGGCCTCGCTGGAGCGATCAGGATGGGGCATCAAGCCGAGCACGTTGCGTCCTTCGCTGAGCACGCCGGCGATATTTTCAAGCGATCCGTTGGGGTTGGCAGTAGCGGTGATTTTGCCCTGGGGCGTTGCGTAACGGAAAGCGATGCGGTCTTCCTTCCTGAGCGTGGCGAGGGTGTCGGCGTCGCAAAAGTAGTTGCCTTCCATGTGGCCAATAGGCATCTTGAGTACCTGCCCGTGTGTAAGGCCGTGAGTGAAGGGGGAGTCGGCGGTCTCGGTGCGGAGGTAGGTCTGCTTGCAGATGTAGTTCTGGCCGCCGTTGCGCATGAGCGCGCCCGGGAGCAGACCGGACTCGCAGAGGATCTGGAAGCCGTTGCAGATGCCCATAACCAAGCCGCCAGCCTTGGCGAACTTAGCAACAGACTGCATGACAGGAGCAAACTTAGCGATGGCACCGGTGCGGAGGTAGTCGCCGTAGGCAAATCCGCCGGGGACGAGGATGGCGTCGCAGCCCTGCAAGTCTTCGGAGGCGTGCCATAGGTACGTCACCGGCTGATGGGCGAGGGCATCCACAACGTGGTGAGTATCGTGGTCGCAATTCGACCCGGGAAAGACCAGTACGCCAAATTTCATAGGGTCAGAATATCATTCTGCCCGCCCGCTCCCCAAAGTGCAGGATTGGCGGACGGGCCGAGGTGGAGGGTGTTATGCCGGAACGTAAATGCAGTAGCCACGGGGAGGAGCGGGGAACTCGGCGTTGCCTTCGGCGTCGGTGGTGCGCTCGTCGGGGTGGGCTTCGTCGTGTCCGTCCCAGGCAATGGGGATGAACTTCTGATTCGGCCACTTGGTCTTGACCAAGGTGCCGGACCACTTGTCGCCGAGATTGTTGAGGACGTAGACCAGACCGGGTTGATCGGTGGTGGCGTCCTTCCAGCCGATGCGCTGCATGATGTACAGGTCGGGGTCTGCGTGGAGAATTTCTGTGTCGCCGCCAGCGTACTTGTGGTGAGCCTGAATTAGAGCGTCGATTCCGTTCGGCGTGCCGGGACGGGCGAGGCCGTTGTTGTAGTAGTCCAGCCAGAAAATGGACGGGTAGCCCTCGTGCACCATGATGAACGAGTAGGCCAGCAGCTTATCGTTCACGATGATGTTGTCGCCCATGTCGTGGTTGTCGACGAA
>JANYER010000268.1 GCA_025359825.1 Granulicella sp. | reverse complement strand
GAGGGGATGAGCGGGGCGATGCTGCTCATGTTAAGGATGGAGCCGTGGCGGCGAGCGATCATGCCGGGGGCGATGGCCTGGGTGACGAAGAACTGATGCTTGAGGTTGACGGCGAGGAGCTGGTCCCAGAGAGCTGGCGTGACGTCGGAGGTGGGGTGGCGGGTGTCGTTGGAGGCGTTGTTGATGAGGACGGAGATGTCAGGGTATTCAGCCTGGATGGTGGTGAGGAGGGATTGGAGGGCTTCGGTATCGGTGAGGTCGCAGGGATAGTAGATGGGGGTGTGGGTGGCCTGGGGGGCGAGGGATTCGATGAGGGCTTGGGCGGGTTGGTCCTGGATGTCGAGGAAGAGGACTTTGGCGTGTTGTTGGGTGAAGGCTTCGACGAGGGCGGCACCGATGCCGGTGGCTCCGCCGGTGATGAGGACTGTGCGGGAGTGGAGAGATGGGTAGGTTGCGTGTTGGGTCATTGGCAAATGTCGCTGATGAGTAACTGTAAGTTGAAGGTATCGCAGCAAGGTAGCATCGAGCCCCGTTCGACGGAAACGGCCATCGGATGAGTAATACACCGGGCAGACATTTATTGAAAATCGAGGGGCTGAATCTCAAACCCTACCGGTGGATAGAAGAGCGTTGGCTCAGGTTCGATACGCTTGATGTCTTTCAATTCAAAATAGGGGACCTTCTCGTTCGGTGCACTTTTAGAGTCAGGGAGAGCATTGAAATTCATGAGAACCAGCTCGTGAATATCACGGGAGTACCAAATCTCCGTGGAATGTTGTTCGACGGGGCCGTTAGAGGAGTTGGGACTGGCTGGGGTCGTTCGCACTCCGTCGGCTTGGACTTCGCCGAAGGCTTTCCTACTTAGAGGCTCTACGACGATGCCATTGGATGACCGCACGTCCTGAAACGCTTTGAGAAGCGAGGAAGCGAACTGGTCTGCCTGCGCATTTTGGTTGATATAGTGCATGGTGCGTGGCATGCACTTGACTAATGCAACTGCCTTTTCTGAATCGCTTGTTGGCTCTATCCATCGGAACTTACAGTGCGAGACAGGATCGGTCACAGTGATGGTACGCGTCTCAATTTTTTCACCTTGACTGTTCGTGAAGCCGCCTCCGCCGTTCTCCTCATGTGTCCTGCTTGCTGAGTCGCGGGCCTGAACCGTGCTGGTTGCGTGCGTGATGACTTGACCGCCGGATTCGTATTGATCCGTGATGACAGCGACAGCGGTGTAAGGAAGATTCTTTTCCACGCGAAGTTTGTAGGTCACGTTGTCGTCTGCGGGATACCAACTTGCGAGAAAGCGTGCGGAAGGTGGGGGCGCTGTATCGACAAGGGGTGGGGGATCGCTCTGTCCTGATACATACGTCATGAAACAAAAAGGGAAGCAGTAGAGGAGCGTCGTGGCACATCTCATCTTGGACCTCGTAACGAAGAAACAGCAGCCTGATTTGCCGATGACTATAAGCTTTTCCGATAAAAACATTTTGATCTTTATACTTGATAGATATGTCTACGTTTGGTTCGTTGGAAGAACAGCTTGATTTGATTACGAAGGGTGCTGCGGAGATTTTGCCGCTGGAGGCGATGAAGGAGCGCATTACGAAGTCGATTGCTTCGGGGGTTCCGCTGCGGATCAAGGCGGGGTTTGATCCTACGGCTCCGGACCTGCACCTTGGACATACGGTGCTGATTCGCAAGCTGCGGCACTTTCAGCAGCTGGGGCATAAGGTGATCTTTTTGATTGGGGACTCGACAGCGCTGATTGGCGATCCGACGGGGCGGAATGTGACGCGGAAGCCGCTGACGCGTGAGGAGATTAATGCCAATGCGGAGACGTATAAGGAGCAGGTGTTCAAGATACTGGACCCGGTGAAGACGGAGGTGCGGTACAACTCGGAGTGGCTGGACAAGCTGGGCTATGCGGACATGGTGAAGTTGATGGCGCAGTTTACGGTGTCGCAGATGCTGGAGCGGGAGGACTTCCATAAGCGGTTCCAGGAGGAGCAGCCGATCAGTCTGCATGAGCTGCTGTATCCGGTGGCGCAGGGGTACGACAGCGTTGCCTTGCACGCGGACGTTGAGTTGGGAGGGACGGACCAGAAGTTCAACCTAATGCGTGGGCGCGATCTGCAGAAGCACTTTGGGCAGGCGCAGCAGAGTGTGCTGATGATGCCGATTATCGAGGGGCTGGATGGCGTGCAGAAGATGTCGAAGTCGCTGGGGAATGCGATCGGCATCCAGGAGCCGGCGGGCGAGATGTACGGGAAGCTGATGTCGATCTCAGACGAGCTGATGTGGAAGTACTGGGTGTATCTGACGGACCTGCGGGCGAGTGAGATTGCGGCGATGAAGGAGGATGTGGCGGCGGGACGACTGCATCCGATGATTGCGAAGAAGAACCTGGCACGGACGATTACGGCGGGGTTCAACGGCGAGGCTGCGGCGGAGGTTGCGGCGGAGGGTTGGGCGACGCAGTTTCAGCAGCGGGGGGTGGCAGAGGACCTGGCGGTGGTGGAGGTTTCGCTGGGCGCTGAGGGTTTGCTGAATGAGGCTGGCGAGGTGAAGGTGGCGAAGCTGCTGGTGCTGGCGGGGTTAGCTAGTTCGACGGGTGAGGCTACGCGCAAGATTGCCGAGAATGCAGTGAGCGTGGACGGCGAGAAGTCTGCGGCCAAGGTGTTGGCTCAGGGCGATATTGGGGGTGGGATGGCACTGCGGTTAGGGAAGAAGAGTGTGCGGGTGGTTTGGGTGGGGTAGGGTTGTGGTTGAAGTTTGGATTCGCTAAGTGCTGGTATAGGAGGAGCACGGGTGGATTGTTGCAACCAGATGCGGAGCTGGCACGTCTTATTAGGTTGAGGAGTGTCAGCCATGAACTCAAATGCTCAGAGACTCTATTCAGGGATTGCGGAATTGAAGTGGGGCTTCTTTCCGAAGGTGGGTACGGGTGTGTTGGTTGCGTGCCTGGGGCTGGGTGGGGTGGGACATTTGCATGCTCAGGCGCAGGACACCAAGGCAAAGGAACTGGTGCGCGTCGCGGTGCAGACGGAGCTGGATGCCAGCCGGGATGACCATTCGCACTGGGCTTATAAGGATGTTTATAAGGGTGAGTCGGGCGAGAAGGTGATGAAGGTGGTGGAGACGGGCAAGGGTGCCCTGAAGAAGACGGTGGCGGAGGATGGACGGCCGCTGACTCCTGAGGAGTTGAAGGCGGAGGATGAGCGGATTGCGGCGTTTGTGAGTGATCCGGCGCAGCAGGCAAAGAAGCACAGAGATGATGTCCAAGACGATAAGCGGGCGGAGAGCATGTTGCGGATGCTGCCGGTGGCGTTTGTGTGGTCCGTGAAGCGCGAGGATGCGAAGACTACTACGCTGGGGTTTATGCCGGACCCGGGGTTTACACCGCCGACGATGGAGTCGCGAGTGTTTGCGGCGATGGAGGGCGAGATTGTGGTGGATAACGCTCAGCATCGCATTCAGACGATTCGCGGAGAGCTCACGGATGATGTGAAGTTTGGGTTTGGCTTTTTCGGACGGATGAAGAAGGGTGGGACGTTCGAGATTGAGCGTCGGCAACTGACGACGGGGGTGTGGCAGATTACGGAGTCGCACGTGCACATCGACGGCAAGGCACTGCTGTTCAAGTCGATTGGAGAGCAGGAGGATGAGGTGAAGACGGAGTTCCGGCGAGTGGGGCCGGAGGTGACGTTGGAGCAGGCGGCGGAGCGGTTGAAGAGGGAGCCGAGTTCTCTGAGCGCTAGTCGGTAGGCGGCGGTTGGTGGGATAAGAAGGCATACCCCGGGGGCTAAAGCCCGCATATTTGTAAGGGCCTAAGAGGCCCAAGGCTGAAGCCTTGGGTTACCTAGAAGCAAAAGATCCGAATTACTCCAACAACCGGACTAGCTAAATGATATTTACAAAAAGAGAGCCAAGTTCGCTGATTGCTAGCCGTTAGGCTGGCTGCGAACTTGGCTTCACTTATAGGCGGTGAGGCGGGTTATTTCGTGGTGACGTGGCCGGCTTCGCCTACGCTGACTTTGCCTCCGGTTACTGCGGCGGCGAGGTATTTGAAGCCCATGACTAGTTTGGAGGAGCTGGCTTCCCAGTAGTCACCCTCGGTTATGTCGACGCGGAGGACGGCGATGTCGGGATCGTCTTCGCCTTTGGGAAACCAGGCCTTGTAGATAGGGTTCCAAAGTTCTTTGATCCTGGCGCGGTCGTGGCTGATGGTGGCTTTGCCTTTGAGGGCGATGTACTTTGAATTGCCGGGGTCCGCATAGTTGAGGGTGACGTGGCTGTCGTGCTGGAGCTCGTCGACCTTCTCGGATGAGCCGCGGGTGAGGAACCAGAGGGTTCCGTTGAAGGGCTCGTTCTGGGTGGCCATGGGGCGTGAGCTGATGGAGCCGTTGGGTGCGACGCTGCTCATCATGGCCATGCGGATGTCTTTGACGAGTTCCCCGATCTTTTCGAGGCCGGGTTGTCCGCTGAGTTCGTGATAGTCGCTATGATTGTCGTTTGCTTCGCTCATGATGTTCTCCTGCCGGTGTTGGATGCGGGGGTGGAGGTGCGGAGTTGTTGGCTGGTGTATTGCCCAACATGCCCCATTGGCTGGGTTCAACGCGAGTGTCGATTGGCTGCGATATGCTCAAAGTGACATGGCACAGACACCGTATCCGCAGAGCGATCGTGAGATTTTGAGGTTGATTGAACGCTCGACCGGGCATCGGGCCGGGTATAAGCAACTGGTTCGGGAGCTGGGGCTGGGGGGCGGACGTGAGCGGCGTCTGCTGCTGGAGCAACTCGCACGGATCACGGTGCGGGGCGAGCTGGTGAAGACGGCGGATGAGCAGTGGAGTCTGCCGGCGGCTGCTCCGGAGAAGACGGCGCGGGCGGCGAAGAAGCACTTCGATGGGCGTGGAGTGGAGTTGCCAGCAGAGACGCGGGAGTTTCGTGCGACGCGCGACAAGCTGCTGGCGGGGCGGCTGGACCTGCATCGAGATGGCTATGGATTTGTGCGGCCCAATGGGAGTGTGGACCGGAGCGATGACCTGTTTATTCCACCGGGCGAGTTGAATGGGGCGATGCAGGGGGATGAGGTACTGGTGGATGAGGCTCCGCCGGGCCGGGATGGAAGGCGAAGTGGGCGGGTGGCTCGGGTGTTGACGCGGCGCAATCCTACGGTGGTGGGGATCTTTCACTATGCGCGTGGGAGACGTGGGGGTGGGAGTGCGTGGGAGCGGGAGCCTGTTGGCGGGTCGCTCATTGGGGGCAACTACGTCACTCCGCTTGATGAGCGGATGACGCAGCCGATTTTGATTGCGGACGGGATGGAGGTTCCGGCGACTGCGGCTGCGACTCCGCACCGAGTGGTGGGGGATGAGGCGCGGGTGGTGACGGTGGATTGGGAGATGACGCATCCACTGGAAGGGCTGGCGGTGGATGTAGAGATTACAGATTTTCCGGGAGTGGGACGTCCTGCGAAGGGGCGAGTGATTGAGGTGTTGGGCGATCCGGATGGATTCGGTGTGGATGTGGAGATCATGATTCGCAAGCACCATCTGCCGCATGTGTTTCCGGCGGGGGTGTTGGCGGAGGCGGCTGCTAGTGCGGAGGAGACTTATATTCCGGCAGGTGCAGGGGAGGAGGCTTCGCAGGGGAAAGGAGAGCACCCCACCCTTTCCGGTAAGGCTGGAAAGGATGGGGCACCCAGAGTGGTGGAGGGTCGCAGGGATTTTCGCGGCTTGCCGATTGTGACGATTGATGGGGAGACGGCGCGGGACTTTGACGATGCGGTGATGGTGCGCGTGCTGGCGAATAGGAACTGGGAGTTGCAGGTGCACATCGCGGATGTGAGTGCGTATGTGCGGCCGGGGACGGCGCTGGACCTGGAGGCCCGGTTGCGGGGGACGAGCGTTTATTTTCCGGATCGCGCGATTCCGATGCTGCCACCGCAGCTATCGAGTGGGATGTGTTCGCTGCGGCCGGATGAAGACCGGCTGGTGATGAGCTGCGTGATGGAGATTGACGCGCAGGGCGAGGTGCTGGGGTACGAGGTGTGCGAGGGCATTATCCGCAGTGCGCAGCGGATGACGTACACGCAGGTGCAAGGCGTGATCGATGGGAATGCGGAGACGCGGGCGGAGTTTGCGGAGCTGGTGCCGGAGTTCGAGCGGATGCTGGAGCTGGCGCTGAAGTTGAATGGCAAGCGGAGGCGACGGGGGTCGATCGACTTCGATCTGCCGGAGCCAGTGATTCGGTTCGATCCGCAGGGAAATATGGAGAGCATCATCCGCAGCGAGCGGGGGTGGGCGCATCGGCTGATTGAAGAGTTCATGCTGAGCGCGAATGAGTGCGTGGCCCACTGGATTGAGGGACGCGGGATCGAGCAGCAGGGGGTGGCAAGTATCTATCGCATCCATGAGACGCCGGACCCGAAGCGGATTGTGGACTTTGAAGAGACGGCGGCGGGGTTTGGGTATTCGCTTGGGATCGGGAATCTGCCGGTGAAGCGGATGACGATGAAGAGCGATCGCAGAGATGTTCGGCGGGGCGGCTCGGGTGGTGGACGTGGTGGACAGGTGAAGCAGCATGAGGTTCCGGATGCGATTCCTGTGACTCCGCAGATGTATCAGAAGCTGACGGCGAAGATTGCGGGGACGCCGGAGGAGCGGATATTGGCGTTCCTGATGCTGCGCTCGTTGAAGCAGGCCCGGTATAGCGAGAAAAATGTGGGTCACTTTGCGCTGGCGAGTCCGAGCTATACGCACTTCACTTCGCCGATTCGGCGGTATCCGGACTTGATGGTGCATCGGTTGCTGCGGGCCTTGATCCAGGCAGGGAAGGATCCTCGGGGTGGTGCGATCCTGAGTGACGATCCGCAGCCCTGGCAGAAGGCAGTGGATCTGGCTGCTGGGAAGCCTTCTGGTACGAAGACCGAACGGCGGTCCAGCGTAGAGCGCGACGAGGTGGTGGGGCCGATTCCTGAGGCGGAGCTGGCGGCGATTGCGACCGAGAGCAGCCAGGCGGAGCGGCGTGCGGATGATGCGGAACGCGAGCTGATGGAGTGGAAGAAGATCAAGTTCATGCAGGACCGGGTGGGCGAGGACTTCAACGCGATTGTACTGAGCTGTACGAAGTATGGATTCTTTGTGGAGCTGGACGACCTCTTTATTGAAGGGCTGGTGCCGCTGAGTTCGCTGGCGGATGATCGCTACTACTTCCGCGATACGGACCGAACGATTGTGGGCGGGATGAGTGGACGCGTGTTCAAGATGGGGCAGCGGGTGCACGTGTTGCTGGACCGGATTGATCGACAGCAACGGCGGTTGCAGTTCGCTCTACTGCCTGCGGAGGGTGCTGCTCAAGAACGGGCGAAGGGGATGGGTTCGCTGCGTGGGCCGAAGAAGGGGAAGATCGCGGTGGGTGAGGATGGGCGCGTGGTGCATTCGAGTCCGGACCGATCGGGTAAGCCTCGCAAGGGAAAGGGTGGGAAGACTAAAGCCAAGACTCGGCTGAGGGATAAGAAGAGTAAGGGGAAGCGGAAGTAGATTACGGCTCCTAAGACTTCACAGGTTGCGCGTTAGGATTGAGCGATGCAGACATTTACCAGCGCTCAATATGCGAAGGAATTCCTCGTCAGCAAGATAGTTGACGAGGCGGTTCGTACAGGTGTTTCTCTCTCTGATATCGAAGTGAAGGAGCTGTATTTTTCAGAGACATACTGGACGTTGCCAGACATGGAAGAGGTGAATGAAGCCTTCGACCACGATTATGATTCTGCCGAATACGAAGAGAAGATTGAAGGCCTCATTCGTAGTTTTTGCGTGGAAGCCCGCAAGAATAATCGGGACGAGCTTGATGCCTGGAACGAGGCCTTTCGCACGATTCAGAAG
>JANYER010000168.1 GCA_025359825.1 Granulicella sp. | reverse complement strand
CCACCCCCACCCTCGAAGGCCCACCCCGAAACGGACAGATCGTCCGCCTCGAACCCCTCACCCTCGCCCACCTCCCCGCCCTCGAAGCAGTCGCCCTCGCCCCCGAAGCAGCCCACACCTGGCGTCACTTCCGCGACGTCCTCAAAACCCCCGCCGACCTCCACACCTGGGTCGAAGCCGCCATCAAGCTACAGGCAGCCGGCACCGGTATGCCCTGGGCTACTATCCTCAAATCCACCACCCCCGACACCCCTGACAGACTCGTCGGCACCACTCGCTTCATCGACCTCGACCTTCACAACCTCACCGTAGAGATCGGCAACACCTGGCTCTCCCCCACCGTCCACGGAGCCAACGTCAACCCCGCCGCCAAGCTTCTCCAGCTCACCTACGCCTTCGAAACCCTCCACCTCCGCCGCGTAGCTCTCAAGACCCACCACGAGAACCTGCAATCGCAAGCCGCCATGCGCAAACTAGGCGCCCAGTACGAAGGCACCTTCCGTAACCACTACATCATGCCCAACAACTCCCCCCGCCACAGCGTCTGGTTCAGCATCACGCAAGAAGACTGGCCACAAGTGAAGGCGTCACTCAAGCAGCGTTTATCATCGTCGTGAGAACCTGTTCGTAAAAGAAAAATCTGGAGCCACCAGCGTTTATGAAGAGTACGAAGCGGCCACCTCTCGCGACCTTAATATGTATCTACGAGGTGGGAGCTTTGATGGTATCTCTCCTCTCTTCCCTCTTGCTGACGCATCTCTACAGACTCCACAACACACACCCTCTTCCAATTCCTGTAGCTCTTTCTGCCATCCGATGGCTTAGTTTGGCGCTGGCTCCACTTGCAGTAATGGCACTCTGGAAGGTGAAGCGGTCAGCTTACTTTTTGCTTCTGACGCGTTTTCTGCTGGGCGCAACTTGGATCGTCGCATATCGAATGAATACTCAACCTCCGCGACATAAAATCACATTGGTAATATTTTATTTTGTTGGCGTAGCTATTCTGTCGCTGAGCGGCGCAATCGCTTGGTATGCGAATCGAATTACATCTCCAGAAGAGGACGCGCCGCCTCTTGTCGCTTCCTAACCTGGCATCCGCTGAACTAAGTTCCAATCGTTACCAAACCAGCCTCCTCACTCACCGTCCGCTTCAGCTGCCCACACGCCGCATAAATATCCCTACCCCGCGGCCGCCGAATATACGTCGGCATACCCCCCGTCATCAGCATCTTCTGGAACACCACCACGTCCTCTGGCTTCGGCTGCTCGTACGCAATCCCCGGCCCGGGATTCCACACGATCAGGTTCACCTTCGCCCGCATCCCTGCCAGCAGAGCCAGCACTTCACGCGCATGCACCGGCTGGTCGTTCACCCCACCCAGCAGCACATACTCGAACGTAACCCACTCCCGCGTCCGCAGCGGAATCTTCACCACCGCCTCCAGCAGCGCGGCAATGTTCCACTTGCGCGTAATCGGCATAATCTGCTCTCGCACCCCGTCATTCGAAGCATTCAGCGAGAGCGCCAGCTTCGGCCGCACCGTCTCCTTCGCAAACGCCTCAATCCCCGGCAGAATCCCGCTCGTAGACACCGTCATCCGCATCTCCGAGATCCCCATCCCCACCAGCAGCTTCACGCTCTTCACAAACGCGTCGTAGTTCAGGAACGGCTCACCCATCCCCATAAACACCAGGTTGATCCGGTCCTTCCCCATCTGGATCCCGTGACGGTTCAGCACCGCCGCCACCTGCCCGGCGATCTCTCCCGCCGTTAGGTTCCGCTTGATCCCCAACTTCGCTGTCAGGCAGAACTGGCAGTTCACCGCACACCCCACCTGGCTCGAAATACAAATCGTAGCCCGCCGAAACCCCTGCGGAGCCAGCGCCCCCCAATTCCGCATATCCGGCCGCGTATCCGGACGTGAATCCAGCCGCGTATCGGGACGCATATCCAGCCGCGTATCGGGACGAGCCTCTCCATTTTGATTTGTCATCCTGAGCGACGGCGGCGCACTTGCCGCCGAGTCGAAGGACCTGCTTTGGCTCTTCTCTCCACCAGCGACCGCCTCCTCCGCCGTTACTGATTCCCCAGCCTCCTCCGCCGCAGCCTCACTCCCATCCCCGCGCTCGCCGCCGTCCCCATCCGGCATCCAGACAGTCTCCACCGTCTCGCCATCGGCCATCCGCATCAGGTAACGTTCCGTCCCATCCACAGACTTCGCCGCCTGCACAATCTCCGGCAGCCCCACCCCAAACCCATCCACCGTCATCCGCTCCCGCAGCTCTACCGGAAACGTCGTCACCTCGTCCAGCCCACCCACCCGCTGCTTATACAGAGCATCGAAAATCTGCTTCGCGCGATACGGCTTCTGCGCAAACTCCGCCATCACGGCAGTCAGCTCCGCCATATCCATCCCGAACAAGGGGCTCGTGTTCGATCTCTGTTCCAACATCTTTGCGTCTTGCATAAGACTCTAGTTTACGCTGCTGGACACAGCAGCCTCACGCCATAAAAATTCACGGCTACCCTGCTTGTTGTCTCCAGTCTGCTCAACTCCGCTCAAGTCGCTCCCATTCCCGTCTTATCCGGCTTACAGAAGCCTAGTTTGTGATCGTTACCGGAGCCGATAACAGTTGAGCACTTGCCGTAGGAAGCGAGGAGCGATGCGGACTTGTCTCCACATTGGCCCTTGCATCGACCATGGACGTAATCATAAATAAGTAAATCTGTCCGGTTCGCAGTAAGTCGGGCGGTAGTTTCATCGAGGTCATTGCCGTGCTCAAGGTTGTCAAGGCAACATACTCTACCGAGCCAGTCGGCGAGGTCGTTGGACTCAGGATCGCGACACTATAACCGAAAGGAGTGCCAGTGGCAGGCGGATCCCAGCTAAGCGTCACGCTGAGGATACTGCTGGTGGAGGCATTAAAGAGGTCGCCTCCATTGATCTTAGGATTTTGCACTGCTGAAATCAGCGGCTTCACGGTCGCGATTGGCAGCGGGATCGTCTGGCTATTGGCCAAAGTGATGCTCTGGATTGCACCTCCGGGCACCGGAATGTCTACAGATGCATTTTGACAGACGCGAAAAGTCCGTCTCCAGTCTGAAGGGAACGGGTCGCTGTATTGCACCGTCCCAGCCGCCACGTCGGTGGTCAAAGGTGGATTTGTTGAGCAGTTCGTGGAATTGAACAGGAAAGCATTATTGATTGTGCTTGGACGGGTCCAGATTAGGTTGATCGGCTTTGTGAGCGATACGTTTGGACCGGCAGAAGCAATATAGGGCTGAACGGAGAGGTAAAAGCCCCCTGTCGCAGCGGTTGGTGCGGTAGGCGCAATATGATTGAGCAGGGGCATCCAGGCAGATCCCTGGAGACTGAGATTGATCGATGCGGGAACTGGGTGATTCAGTGTTCCAACGATCGAATTGGTTCCCCCGGTCGTCAAAGACAGGTTCGACAAGGTAAGTTCAGGACCCAGCACGTATCCATTCACCGTTCCAAATAGCGCTGGGTTGTACTGCCTCGCGAACGCATTCTTGATCACCGAAAAATCAGGGTTACCATTCGCTACCAGTGCTCCGGAGAATGTGGTGGAACCTGCGGTCGTCGAGGCCAAAAATTGAAGCGCGACCGATTCAGGAGTATCGAGTTGCAATTGGCTGCCCGCCGCTATCGCATCCGGGGAAGTAAAGCTGAAATTGAAGTAAGTCGTCG
>JANYER010000160.1 GCA_025359825.1 Granulicella sp. | reverse complement strand
TCAGCGCAATAAATAAACCTGGCTACCCCGATAACCCACCGCTAAATAGCCTGCATCTCATCGCACAGGGCTATCGAACATGAATCCCCGCGAAGTCCTAACGACCCCAACCGAGGCCTCAACGTCAAGGTCTTTCTGGCTATCGTTGCAGTCTGCATCGTGGTCATCGGAATCGTTCTTTCGCTGGTCGTCCATAAGGAAAGTAATGCGGTTCCCAAACCTACCCAGAGCACTGGCCCCAGTTCCAGCCTCTCCAGTCCGAATCTCGCTCGGCCCAAGCCCTCCCCACTCCATCCAGGCGCACTTCAGGCTTCGGCTAAACCCAGCCCACGCCCTTAGCGTCATTTCTTCATAGGCGAAAATACAAACGGGCGAACTCATAGAGTTTGCCCGTTTGCACGTCCTATAGCTTGTACTACGGAAGGATTTACAGGCCCTTCTGCAAGGTGATCTCGAGCGTTAGCTCAATCGGCGTGGGCTGGTTGTTCAGCGTACCCGGCTTGAAGCGGTACTGGCTAACGGCCGCCAGAACGTTGTTGTCCATGCCTGCGCCCAGAGACTTTACAATCTTCAGGTTCTTGGGCGTGCCGGTCTCGTCCACGATCATGGAGACGACCACCAACTTGTTCAGGTTGAGCAAGTTCCAGGTCGCATCACGATCTGCCTGCACTTCAACCGAGTGGATAAGCTTCGGTGCGGTCACACCGGTTGAGATCCGAATACCCTTGTTTGCAGGGACGGTATTCGCAGTAGCAGCGCCAATTGCAGGGGCTACCATCTTCGACTCAAGAGTCGTTGCCGCAGCAGCGGTCTTGGTGGTTGCAGGCGAATTTGCCTGGGCGTGAAGCAGCATCGGGGACAGTACGAGGGCGGCCGCAATTACTTTACGCATAGTGTTATCTATCCTGAGGGCAAGGTGCCCATCACTAAATTAAATGCGTTGAGATATGATTGTCAACATAATTGTGAAATTAAAATACAGTTCGTTTATTTTGTTGCACTTACGTGCATTTTTTGTTGAAATCTACAATGCTTAGACGTTCTCCACAGACTCGGCCGTAAGCCGGCTCATCTTCAATTCCATTCAAAATAGGATCTAAATTCAGTCCGTTCACCCACTCACGTCTGCCTCTGCCTGTATGCTTGCCGGATGAAAGTTCTAGTCATCGACATCGGCGGAACCCACGTTAAAGTCGCCTCCTCCGACAACCTCGTCCCCATCAAGATCGCCTCCGGCCCGGAGATGACCGCTGCGCTGATGGTCCAGCAGGTCCTTGCGGCCACTGCCGCGTGGGACTACGACGTCATCTCCATCGGCTACCCCGGCCCCGTCGCCCACGACCGCCCGCTCGCTGAACCCCACAACCTGGCCCCCGGCTGGATCGACTTCCCCTATAAGAAGGCCTTCGCCAACAAGCCCATCCGCTTCCTCAATGACGCTGCCATGCAGGCCCTCGGAGGCTATCGCGGACGCCGCATGCTCTTCCTCGGCACCGGCACCGGCCTCGGCGCCACGCTCATTTTTGATGGCACCATCGTCCCGCTTGAGGTCGCCCACCTGCCCTACAAGCACGGCCTTACCTATGAGGACTACATCGGCGTTGCAGGCCTCGAACGTCGCGGCAAAAAGCGCTGGCGCAAGTCGGTTCTCGACATCATCGCCCTGTTCCGTGCCGCCTTCGTCGCAGACTTCGTTCTGCTCGGCGGCGGCAACGCCAAGCTGATGAAGCACCTTCCGGAAGGCGTCATCCTTGGTGCCAACGCCAACGCCGTACAGGGGGGAATCCGCGTGTGGGAGTCACCCAGCGAAAGCATCGCAGCCCCCATCGCCGCACCAGCTCCAATTCCTGTCATGCCGAAGAAGCTAAAGAAACGCACAACCAAAAAAGCAAAGAAGAAAGCCGTGAAGAAGTAAACGAATGGGTGGCAATCCCAGAGGAGTGCCACCTTGCGCCTACCGCTTCTTCCCAAAAATACTGGTCAAGGCATCCACCGCCTTTTGACCCTGCCCGTTCCCCTTCTGTCCGCCCAATAGCTGTCCACCCAGCAGGTTGCCGACGTTCTTCTGTAGCAGCCCCTTCACATCGGCAGTAATAATCGGATTGCTGGTCGTGCCAGTGATGATCATCGGCACACCATTCTTCGCCACAGTCGAAGCCGCACCACCTGCCCCGCCATTCAATGCCGTCAGCAGACCCACACCTGCCTGCCCAATGCCTTGCGCTGTGGTGATCTTCGCCGTTAGTCGGAAGTCCAGAGCACCCCCCGCCGCAACCGTACCGGCTCCGCTTGCCTCACCTACTGCCGGAATCGAAGCGTAGATATCCGCCCGCACCCCCGCGTTGGTCACCCGAACCGTCGTCCGCAGCGTCTGGATGTTGGTCGTATCGCCGCTCTTCACGCCACCCAGCGCTGCCAGGCCCGAGATCTTCGACCCCAGGTCAAAGCCCGACAGATGCGTGTTGTCCAGCTGCACCGGCCCGGAGATCACACTGTCCTTTGCCGAGCCTGAAATCGCCAGCGTAGTGGTCAACGTCCCACCGCGCAGCACCGAGCCATTCGGAAGCTTCACTCCCACCGCTGGCAACAGCGCCTGTAGCTCATCGATGGGCAACGACTGTCCTACCAGCTTCAGGTTCACCACCGGGACCTCCGTCGCAATGTCATACGTCCCGCTCACGTGCGCCGCGACTGCGCCCGTCTTTACCGCCAGATCCTGCACCTGTCCCTGGTTGGTCTTCAACATATGGGTCACCTTATAGCTCAGCTCCACCGGCTTCGGAGCAGCGCTGCCGCCCTTCAACAGCACCAGCCGTTCGGCCCGTACCGTGCCATCACTCACCAGCGTCACGCCATTCGATACCGCGTGTACATCGATATCGGCCAGCATCGATACCCCTACTGACGGATCGACGAACCCAGTAACCACCGGGTCCAGATGCTTCACTACCGCCTTCGCGTCCAGCGCCGTCATGGCTGCGTCCTGCTGATTCACCGGCCCGGCAGTCCCGGTGACGTTCACCGTGCCATCCCCGGGCAGACTCGCGCTCATCATAAACGGAAACGCCTTCGAAAAGGAGAACTGCTCAATCGAAGCATTCAGATGCTCATACACGCGCGGCTTCCCCTGCGCTGGCAGGCTCTCCACAATCGCCCTGCCATCCTTGATCGAAATTAACCCCACCGTCAGCCCCGGAAACGCCGAGGGCTCCCCGGTCTTCGCCGTGCTCCCCGCACCACCGCGTCCCAGTGTGGAGAAGTTCCACGTCCCATTTGCACCGCGCACCAGGTGGATCTCCGGGCCAATGGCTTCAAAGCTTCGTACCTCAAGCTGCCGCGAAAAGATCAGCGAGCGCATCTCCACGCCGATCTTCAACTGCTTGGCGATCAGGAAGGGCCGCGTACTAAAGTTCGGGTCGCCTGCGATGCTCAGATCCGACGCTACCAGGCTGCCCGAGAAGACCGAAAGACTGAGGTCGCCCAGCTTCACCTGCCGCCCCAGGGCAGTCGTCAACTGCGTCTCCAGGATCGGCCGAAAGGTATTGGCATTGATCAGCAGCTGTAGCACTGCTGCCCCAACCACCACCACGCCTACTCCACCTAACACTGCCTTCATCCACGTCTTCATCGCCGCGCACCTCGTCGGTCGAGCCTATCGCCAGCCATTCCTCACGTCAATCCAAGTTCTACCGGCAGAAACCCGGTAAGATTTCATTTGGAGACACAACGAATCAACTTATGGCAAATCGATACGGCGAAGCGGCTCTTCTGGCAATACGGATGGACACCTACGGCAAGGCCCTCAGCCCCATCGAGCGCTGGAACGAGGCCGTCCAGAAGCTCTACCCCACCAGCCCCACCGCCCAGCGCAAAGGCAGCCCCCGTAATGCCTTTCTCAGTCTCTGCGAGGCAGGCCTGGTCAAGGGCATCCCACCGGGCCAGTACGCCCCCTCCAACAAGCACAAGACCTACGCCACCCGCGCCGTCTCGCTGCTCGTCGCCGGCACCCACAAGACGGTCAACGCCCTCTGGACCGAGGTCACGGACGGCGAAGACGTTCCCCATGCCAGCCAGATGGACGTCGTCCTCGCTCTCTGGAAGAACGACCTGATCCACCGCCGCGAGCCGGCAGCCCCAACCAGTTAACCTTAACCGACCCGGCTAGCCATCACTCCGGCAGCTTCTGCCTCATCCAGCAACTCCTGTAGGTCCAGTGGCGCGGTAAACATCCGCAGCGCGTCCTTCTCATCCTTTGGCCAGTTCTCGCGCGGCCGGTCCCAGTACAGCTCCACGCCGTTGCCATCGGGGTCGCGCAGGTACAGGGCCTCGCTCACCCCATGGTCCGCCATGCCATCCAGTTGGATTCCCGTTCGTATCAACCGCTGCAGCGCATCTCCCAGCAATGCTCGCGTCGGATACACAATCGCCGTGTGGTACAGCCCGGTTGTACCCGGTGCCGGCGGACGACCGCCTTTGCTCTCCCACGTATTTAGCCCGATGTGATGGTGATACCCGCCCGCCGAGATAAACGCTGCGCTGTCCCCAAACCGCAGCATCAGCTCAAACCCCAGCACCCCGCAGTAGAACCCCAGCGCCCTCTCCAGGTCCGCCACCTTCAGGTGGACGTGCCCAATCCGTACACCGTCATCGATCTTCCGTTCTGCCTTCAGCCCTGCTGATTCGCTACGCTGCATAACACGCTCCCTCCAATCTGATGCATCACCCCAACTCTTCGCTCCAACCTTACGACAGGCACAGATCCATCTTTGGTCGTTTGGATCCATACATTTGGAGTATTCTGACTCCGCAAGCGTACCGCCCTTCGTACCCTTGTCTCAAGCGGCCCTGCTCCACACTTCATCCAGCACTCCGGAGGAACACACCATGTTTCATATTCTTTGGACCGCCATCATCGGCATCGTCGTCGGCGCTATTGCCAAGCTCATCATGCCCGGCAAAGATCCTGGCGGCATCTTCATCACCATGATTATCGGCATCGCCGGCTCCTTCCTGGGAACCTACCTTGGTCGCCTCATCGGACACTACGATGACACCCAGTCCGCTGGCTTCCTCATGTCGCTCGTCGGAGCACTCGTGCTGCTGGGCATCTACCACCTCATCCGCCGCAGTACACAATCCACCTAAAGCTGCTTCCTAACTTCATTTGTCCATACGCTCTCTTATAAAGAGCGTATGGACATCTGCGTCCCGCCCACCGTCTCCACCACGCGGGCAAACTCGCTCGCTGGTACCGCGCCCGAGAACAGTCTGCCCTGCGCCTCATCGCAACGCCGCCGCAGCAGAAAGCGCAGTTGCTCTTCCGTCTCCACGCCCTCCGCCACCACCTTGATCCCAAGCCCATGCGACATCGCAATAATGGTTCGCACCACGGCTGCCGCGTTCGTATCGTAGACCGCCTGCCGCACAAAGCTCTGGTCGATCTTTAGCCGGTCCACCTGATACTGCAGCAGGTAGGTAAAGCTGCAGAACCCTGTCCCAAAGTCGTCGATCGCAATCTTCACTCCCAGATCGCGGATACGCTGCAGCGTGTCAAGCGTGGTCGTCGAGTTCACCATTACCATTGTCTCGGTGATCTCAATCTCCAGGCTCTCCGCAGGTAGTCCACTGCCGTGCAACGCCCCTTCAATGACCTCAATCAGGTCGCGCTGCTGGAACTGGCGGGGTGACAGGTTCACGGAGATCATCAGGTCCATCCCCAGCTCCTCGCGCAGCCGCACTCCCTCACGGCAAGCCGTCTGGAACACCCAAGCCCCAATCGAAACAATTAATCCAGTCTCCTCAGCTAGCGGGATAAACACCGAAGGCGGAACCTCGCCGAGCTTCGGATGCGTCCAGCGCAAGAGCGCCTCCATCCCCACCACCACGCCCTTGCCTAGTGAAACCTGCGGCTGATACTCCAGCCGTAGCTCCTCATTTGCCAGCGCATGACGCAGCACATGCTCCATCGAGAGCCGGTCCACCGTCTCCTTCAGCATGTCCTCCGTAAACACCCGATACTGGTTGCGCCCATCCTCCTTCGCGACATACATTGCCACATCCGCGCGCTTTAGCAGGTGCTTCGCATCGGCAGCAAAGTCCGGATACACACACGCGCCCACGCTTGCCGTCACATGTACCTCATGCCCATCGATGTTCATGGGCGGCACAATGCAGTGCACCAGGTTCAGCCCGCACTGTTCCACATCGCCCAGGTTCATGATGTCCGGCATCACCACTACAAACTCATCGCCGCCCACCCGCGCTACCGTGTCGGAGCTGCGCACTGTACCTCGCAACCTCCGCGCCACCTCCACCAGCACCTTGTCGCCATGCGTATGTCCCAGCGAGTCGTTGATCCGCTTCATCTGGTCCAGGTCCAGCACAAACACCGCCACCTGCGTTCCATAGCGTCGCGCTCGTTCCACCGCCTGCGCTGTATTTTCCTGCAGCAGCGCGCGCCCTGCCAGCTTGGTCAGATGGTCGTGCGTCGCCATCTGCGTCATCCGCGCCATCATCTGCTTCTGCTCGGTGATGTCCACCGCAATTGCGATATACCCGGTCACGCCGCCGGACTCAGCGAATCCTGCCGCGCCCCTATCGGTACCGCCATCGGTGCTCCCGTCTGTGCTGCTCCCGTCCGCTGTCACCGTCTGCATCACTACACTCACCGGGACCCGGCTCCCATCCCGCCGCATGTAGTTCCACTTCACCCCGGCCAGATCGTCCACCGCCGACGCCGTCAACACATCGAATCCATCGCGATCGCCTACGCCCCCCTCGTTCTGGGCCAGCTCCGCTGCCTTGCTCTCCAGCTCTTTCTTGTCATGCAGCACCGTCATGCAGGCGGTACCCACCAGCTCCTCCCGGCTGTAGCCGCACAGCCGCTCCGCCGCCCGGTTCATTGAGGTAATGAGTCCATCGCGGTCGGTCGCAATCATGCTTACCGGGGCGTTCTGGAAGATCGCCTCGTTCATCTCCGCCCACTGCTGCGAACTGGAAATCGCCGCCGTCAGGCCTGCGTTCTCTAGCTCCAATTTGCGCTGCCGTAGGCGGTACTGGCGGACACGCAGCAACAGGGCTGCCCCCAACAGGGCCCCTACGGTTGCCATCGTAAGTGCAACCAAGTCAATCATTTCGTCTCCAGCTAACTCGCCCGGATCATGACGAAAACCTCAACATATCCCTGCCCGGAACTTAAGTAACCAATCGGGTAACTTTAGTTACTAAACCTAGCACTGAATTCTACGGTCAGAAAAATTTCCACGGCTCGCGAACCTCACTAGCCCACCTTCGGGCTCGACTCGGCGAGGATCCTACTCCAATCCGCCAGACTTGCCAGTGAAAATGTCCCAGCCCCAAATGTCCACGGCACACACCGGAAAGGTAGCGGGATCAGGCCTTGATCATGATCACGCTAACGAGTTTTACCTCGATGCCCGTCCCCGCCAGACAGGGATTCATCCGAGAGCCCTTGCTCCACAATCTTCGGCACAGCCATCCACCCATGCATCTCCATCCAGTTCGCCACCAGCAACGGATACATCGCCAGCTCGGGATAATTCCTTAACCCCAGCCCCATCCCCGTTCCATGCAGCCCACGTTCGAATACATGCATCTCCACCGGCACTCCAGCCCGCTTCATCGCATCGTAGTACGCCGTCGCCGTCATCGAGTTCACCGTCTGGTCCGCCGTCGTCGAGTACAAAAAGCTCGGCGACGTGTCCTTCGTCACCAGCCGCTCAATCGACATATGCTGCAGCGCCTCTGCCGAAGGATGGTCTCCAATCAACCCTTCGAGACTCGTCTCCCGCGGAATCGTCGGATCCGTGCTCAAGCGGCCATATGAGATCACCACAAAGTCCGGCCGGTCGCTCACCCGCTCGATCAGGTCCGCAGCCTTGGGCTCGCCCTTGTCATGCGTCGTAGCCAGGTACCCTGCCAAATGTCCACCAGCGGAGAAACCCCACACCCCAACCTTGTCTTTCACTACTCCAAACTCATCTGCATGGCTCCGCACATACCGCACCGCCCGCGCCCCATCCAGCATCGGGATCGGGAACTGGTACCGCATTCCCAACCTGTACTCCAGCACAAACGCCGTCACTCCATGCGCATTTAACCACCGCGCTGCCGCCGCACCTTCCTTCTCCATCTCCAGGTTGCGATACCCACCGCCCGGCATCACCACCACTGCCGAGTGAACTCCTTCGCCCGCAGCTGGATACACAAACAACTTCGGAATATCGCCCTCTTCCTTACCCAGCGCACCCGGAGCACCCGCCGGCCACAGCACAATCGTCTTCGTAAAACCCACTGGCGGCTTGATCTTCGCCACCTTGGGAAGGTTTTTCGGCACGGTCCGTTCATGCGTCTGCGGAGCCACCGCAGCCTGCACAAAATCTCCCGGCAATCCCTGCCAGAGCAGGCCAGCCAGCAATAAAAATGAAATTCTCATGGAGCCGCCAGAATACACCCAACCCATCCCAAACCAATCTCTCTTTCGATTGGGAAAATCAGCTCCCAACCGCATCCCATCCCAACCGATCTCGTCTAAGCCAACATGCGCTCCGCAACCCGCCTACACACGGCCCTCCCGCTCGCCCTCCTGCTCTGCGCCTTCACCCTTGCCAGTTCTGCACAACAGCCTGCCCGGCAGCCCGCTGCACCTATCACCACCCTCTTGGTCGAGTCCCGCCTCGTCAATCTCCCTGTCGTCGTCCGCGACAAAAAAGGTGCCCTCATCCAGAACCTCACCAAGGACGACTTCGTCCTCCAGGTCGACCGCCATTCCCAGGTCATCCGGTACTTCGATCTCGACGCCAACCTCCCCCTCACCCTCGGCCTGCTCGTCGACACCAGCCAGTCCCAGCGCGGCGTGCTGGATGAAGAGCGCACCGCCAGCGGCGTCTTCCTCGACCAGATCATGAACAGCCGCCCGGCGGCTGAGAGTGTAAAGCCTTCCACCGCCCGCGAGCCCGACAAAGCCTTTATCATCCAGTTCGCCCACACCACAGAACTCCTCCAGGACCTCACTCCCTCCCGCCCCAAACTCCAGGCCGCCCTCAAGCAACTCGACACCGCCAGCCCGGGTAGCGGTTCCAATAGCGGAGGCTCAAACGGCGGCAACGGCAACCCACCCAACGATCCCGACAACAACAACGACCGTAACGGCAGTAATGGCGGCGGCAGAGGGCAGGGAAGAGGCAGGGGCTTCGGCGGCGGAGGCACCACACTCTACGACGCCACCTTCCTTGCCGCCGACGAGATCATGGCCAAGCAAAAAGGTCGCAAAGCCCTCATCCTCCTTACTGACGGCGTCGACAGCGGCAGCAAGGAATCTCTTACCAACGCCATCGAGGCCGCCCAACGCGCCGACACCATCGTCTACGCCATCTACTTCAAAGGCGAGCAGCAGCGCCCCGATAACGATCGTCGCGGCGGTGGCGGCGGATTCCCCGGTGGCGGCGGACGTCAAGGTGGTGGCGGAGGTCGCTTCCCCGGCGGCGGTGGAGGGTACCCCGGCGGCAACAGTGGCGGTGGTAATGGCGGCGGAGGCCAGCGCGGCGGCGGTGGCGGCAACCGCACCGATGGCAAGAAGATCCTCGAGCGTATGACCCAGGAGACCGGCGGCCGTCTCTTCGAGGTCACCAAGAAGCAGACCACCGCCCAGATTTACACCCAGATCGCAGAAGAGCTTCGCGCCCAGTACCGCCTCGCCTACACCCCTGACGAGGCCACCGCCGCCGACGGCTACCACCAGATCGACCTGACTCTCCGCGACGCCGACAAGCAGAAGAAGCTCACCATCCAGACTCGCGACGGCTACTACACCGGCAAGTAGCCACTCCATCACTCGTTCGCATGGCGTTATAAAATCACGCCATGCGAACACCCACCCCCACGCTCCTCACGCGCACTCTGTTTGCATCTCTTACGGCCCTTACGCTGCTCGCCGTCGGATGCAAGCATCAGGCCACGCCCGGCCCCGACGGCCTGCCGCCCCAGACCTCGATGCCTGCGCCTTCACCAGTCACGCCAGAGATTCGCCCCCGCCACATCTACTTCTACGAAGCCAATCCCGCCAAAGACATCGCTGCCGCCGTCACCCAGGCCCGCCAGCAGAAGAAGCGCATCATCCTCGACTTCGGTGGCGACTGGTGCGGCGACTGCCAGGTTCTTGACCTCTACTTCCACCAGTCACCTAACGCCGAGCTCCTCGACCAGCACTTCCTCCTCGTCCACGTCGATATCGGCCGCTACGACCACAACACCGAGACCGCCATCAAGTACAACGTGCCGATCGATAAAGGCGTCCCCGCCCTCGCCGTTCTCGACTCCAACGGCAAACTCCTCTTCTCGCAGGTCAACAAGGAGTTCGAGAACATGCGCAACATGACCCCCCAGTCCGTCACCGAGTTCCTCAACCAGTGGAAGTCCTGACCTCTACCTCGCCGAAGCTGCTTCGCCTCCCCGGTCTGCTGCGCCGCGCTTACCTCCGCGCCGTCGAGCACGACCTCTTCAACCTCGCTCAGGCCACCGCCTACTCGGCCATCGTCGCGCTCTTTCCCGCTCTCATCGTCATCGCCGCCATCATCGGGCTCCTGCCCGATACCGCCCCCATCCGCTTTCAGCTCGCCGCCTTCTTTGATCGCATCGTCCCCTCCGATGTGAGCCCCATCCTTCAGACCTACTTTGTCGAAGCCCCGCACAACACCCGTTCCGGCCAGGCCCTGCTCTTCGCCTTCATCGTCAGCTTCACCGGTGCCGCCGGAGTCATCGCCAACCTGATGGAAGGCCTTCGCCGCGCCCACCGCCTCCCATCCACCTGCTGGTCCATCACCACACGCACCGTGCGAGCCTACCTGCTGGTTCTGGTCTCCTTGCTGCCCTTCGTCATCACCACCATCCTGGTGGTCTTCGGCCATTACCTCACCCAGTGGATCGCCATGCACGTCATGGCCTCCGCACGCACCCCCGTCTACCTCATCGCCCTGGTGCTCCGCTGGACTGTTGCGCTGGCGGGCAGCGTCGGCCTCATCTGCGTCCTGTTCCACTTCGGCACCCCTATGAATCAGACGTGGAAGCGCTCCCTCCCTGGAGCCATCGCTGCCACCGCTCTCTGGTTCCTCTCTACGCTGGCCTTCGGCTGGTACGTCACCCGTTTCGCCAACTACTCCCAGGTCTACGGCTCGCTCGGCGCCTGCATCGCCCTGCTCTTCTGGCTCTATCTCATCGCCCTGAGCCTCCTCTGCGGTGCAGAGCTCAACGCAGTCCTGAATAGCCAGTCAACCTCTCCCACCCCGAACGCGCCAACCTCAGATTCACCGTAGCACCTCTTCCGATTCCGCCCAACTCAGCACAAAACTCCCTCGCGCGGTTAGAATTGCTTTCGGACATCAATCAGAGTGGTACAGCCACTCAAAACTTGTGCAACACCATTTAGAAAGCACTCGCAGCTTCAACACCAGCAGTATGTTTCATCCCGAAAACCCTATGTCCATCGAGAACACGTTCCCTGAAATGCAACGCGGTCGCCGCGCCAAGATTGTCGCCACCCTCGGGCCCTCCTGTAGCACCCCGGACGTCTTCCGAAAGCTCGTCCGCGCCGGCCTCGACGTAGCCCGTCTCAACTTCTCGCATGGCTCCCACGCCCAGAAGGCCGAGCTCATCCAGATGGTCCGCACCATCGCTCGCGAAGAGGGCAAGCCCATCTGCATCCTCGCCGACCTCCAAGGCCCCAAGATCCGCACCGGAACCCTCAAGGGCCACAAGCCCGTCCTGCTCGTCGCCGGCAAGCACCTCACCATCACGCCCCGCGAGATTGAAGGTACCGCCTCCATCGTCAGCACCGTCTTCAAGACCCTTGCTGAAAACCTCGAGCCCGGCTCCCGCATCCTGCTCTCCGACGGACTCATCGAGCTTCGCGTCGTCCAGATCAAGGGCGACGACGTCGTCTGCGAGATCATCAACGGCGGTATGCTCGGCGAGAAGAAGGGAATCAACCTCCCCGGCATCCCCGTCAAAGTTCCGTCGCTTACGGAGAAGGATGAAGAAGACCTCATCTTCGCCATCGGCCAGGGCGTCGACACCGTAGCCGTCTCCTTCGTCCGCACCGCTGACGACGTTCGCCACGTCAAGAACCGTCTCGCCGCGCTCAACTCCGACGCATGGGTCATCGCCAAGCTCGAGAAGCCTCAGGCCATCGAGCACCTCGACTCCATCCTCGAAGTCGCCGACGCCATCATGGTCGCTCGCGGAGACCTCGGCGTTGAAGTCCCGCCGGAAAAAGTTCCCGCCATCCAGAAGCACATCATCCGTCGTGCCGCCGAGTACCGCAAGCCTGTCATCACTGCCACCCAGATGCTCGAGTCGATGATCGAAAACCCGCGCCCCACTCGCGCCGAGGCCTCCGACGTCGCTAACGCCATCTACGACGGCACCGATGCCGTCATGCTCTCCGGTGAGTCAGCCGCCGGTAAGTACCCAGTCGAGTCCGTCGCCATGATGGCCAAGATCGTCATTGAGACCGAGCACCAGATCCGCATTGATCCCACCCCGTCCAAACTCAGCCACCGCCCCACCCGTCTCTCCGTCGCCGAGACCATCTGCGAGTGTATGTCCCACGCCGCTGACGACCTCGACCTCTCCGCCATCGCCATATTCACCGAGTCCGGCATGACCGCCCGCCTGCTCTCCAAGTACCACCCCGACCCACCCATCTTCGCCCTCTCCCCCTTCGAGCACGTCATCAACCGCTGCATGCTCCTCTGGGGTACCTTCCCCATCCTCTGCAAACGCTTCAGCGACACCGATAAGCTCGTCGAGATGGCCGAAGAGATGCTCGAACACCACGGCTTCGTCCAGCCCCGCCAGATCGTAGGGATTGTCGCCGGAACCCGCACCAAATCCGGCGCCACAAACTTCATGCGCCTCCATATGATCGGAGACCGCGCCATTGAAACCTCCAAAGCGGCAAAAGCTAAGACCAAGGCCAAACCCAAGGCTAAAAAGAAAAAGTAATCTTAGTCATACAGATCCACCATGCCGCCGAGCCAGGGCGGCATGGTACGTTTAGCTTCTTTTCGATCAACAAACGCCAAGATGACACACAAAAAGAAGAGCCGACTCCGGAAGGAGTCGGC
>JANYER010000151.1 GCA_025359825.1 Granulicella sp. | reverse complement strand
CCATCAGCAGTCCAGCCACAGCCTCAGCTCCGGCGAGATTCACCGGAACACCTCCAATGGCAGGTACTGGCAGAATCGTTCCCGGTGCATACATCGACGAAGTGGCTTGATAACTCGCACTGAAGTTGCGGAAGATGAGTCCGACTGCAACCGGCAGTCCAACCGCCAGCAATCCAGGCAGAACCATCTCCTTCAACGCCGCCCCCGTCACAATGCTCACGCAACGCGCATAGTCCGGCTTGGAAGTCCCCAGCATGATCCCCGGATTCTCCTTGAACTGCGCACGAACATCCTGCACCACCATCTGCGCCGTACGCCCCACTGCCTTAATAGCCAGCGAGCTGAACAGGTACGTCAGCATCGCCCCTAGCAGCGCACCGACAAACACCGGCACCTGCGCCAGATTGATGTTCGTAAAGCTCCAACCGGGTGGCATGTACCCGCCGGCCAGATGGACCTTATCCGTCACAATCGTCTTGATCTCTTCCAGGTAAGCAGAGAACAACAGGAACGCCGCCAGCGAAGCTGACCCGACTGCATAGCCCTTGGTCAGCGCCTTGGTGGTGTTGCCTGCCGAGTCCAGCTTGTCCGTCCGCTCACGAATTCCATCCGGCTGATCGGACATCTCGATGATGCCGCCGGCATTGTCTGTAATCGGCCCAAAGGTATCCATCGCCAGAATGTACGCCGCGCACGAGAGCATTCCCATCGTCGCGATCGCCGTCCCGTAGATGCCCTTCGCATAGTCGCTGATGCCAACGACATCATGCAGACCCTGCACACCAAAGTAGTAGCTCAACAGCAGAGCCGCAGAAATGACCACTACCGGCATCGCCGGCGTCTCCATGCCCACAGCAAGGCCACTGATGATGTTCGTCGCAGGACCTGTCAAGCTGGCCTCTGCGATCGACTGCACCGGACGGTAGCGCGACTCCGTGTAGTACTCCGTGATCCATACAAACAGGAAGGCCGTAGCCAGTCCAACCACGCCACAACCCAGCAGCCAGCCCGAATGTACCAGCTGCCCCGGCAGCCCGCCCAGCATCGTATACACAGCCCAGGCAAAGCCCGCCAGCGAGAGCAACGACGTTACATAAAATCCACGGTTTAGTGCGTGCATCGGGTCTTCGGTCTCTGTCGTCTTCACGACAAATACACCGATCGTGCTGGCCACCAGGTTAATCGCCAACACGAACAACGGAAACAGAATCCCCTTCACTCCGAACACCGGATACAGAGCCGCGCCCAGAATCATCGCGCCAACATTCTCCGCCGCAGTGGACTCGAAGATGTCCGCTCCGCGTCCGGCGCAGTCGCCGACGTTGTCGCCTACCAGATCGGCGATCACCGCCGGGTTGCGCGGATCATCCTCTGGAATTCCTGCCTCCACCTTGCCCACCAGGTCCGCTCCGACGTCCGCCGCCTTGGTGTAGATACCCCCGCCGAGTTGCGCAAACAACGCCACCAGCGAAGCTCCAAATCCAAACCCGACCAACTGGTACGGCACCTGGTCTGGATGCTCCAGCCCACCGAAGAACAGGAACAACGAACCCACGCCCAGCAACGAAAGCGCTACCACCACCAACCCGGTCACCGCACCACCGCGCAACGCCATCTGCAACGCGCCGTTCAAGCTAGTGCGTGCCGCCGCCGCCGTCCGGATATTCGCTCGTATCGAGCAGTACATGCCCGTATACCCAGCCAATCCAGAACAGATTGCACCGACCAGAAAGCTCACCACCGTTTTGGTCGCATACTGCGCCGTCCGTTCGGAGAGGTGATACCCGAAGAACACCACCACCGCCAGCACCAATGCCAGCGCACCAATCGTCTTATATTGGCGGCTCAGAAACGCCTCCGCACCTTCGCGGATTGCGTTGGAGATTGCCTGCATTTCGACCGTACCGGTATCGGCAGCGATCACCGCACGCGCCAGCAAAAACGCAGCCACGAGCGCCAGCAATCCGATGCCTAAAGCAACCCAGAGATACATCCGGCCGTCATCCACGGCCACACCCAGCGGAACTCCTGCAGTTTGATCCTGATACATCATGGCCAAAAGGCTAACTACATGCATTCAATCGTCTCCTGAGTGATGTCACCCTGATAGTTGGGAGCTGCTTCTAAGTTTTACTTTCAATCATTTGGCACTGGGTCATGCAGGGCGCAATTAGAGCATGGCAACTCCCAGAGGGTCAATGCACAACGATTGCAACATTTACGCCGATGTTGCCCAGACACGAAAGTAACCCATCCGCAACCATCCTTCGCTCTCCGCACCCCTGCAAATACCGATAGACTCCACAGCCCCACTCCGCTGTCCGAGGTCTACGCCGTGTCTCTCATTCTTCCTATCCGTTATCGCCGCATCTGCAATGCAGCGTCGTCCATTGCCGTTTATCTTATGATGGCTGCGCTGTCCGCAACGCTGTATGCACAAGTCGACCCCGCCATCGTTTCCCATCGCTACATCGTCGTCTATCGCAACGGAGTCATCCCGGGCGATGCCGAACTCCGCACCCGTGCCCTCAGCGCCCGTCTGCTCCAGCGCAATGACCGCTTCGGCATGGCCGTCGTCAACACCGACACCGCGACCATGGATGACGCCGCGACCCTCCGTCATCTGGCCGCGCAGCCCAACGTCGAGTACGTCCTGCACGACCGCCTCGTCACCGCCTCCGGCATCACCGTCCGGCCCGACATTCACCCCACCTTTAGCGTCCAGCTCGGCCCGGTGCACCTCCATCCCATCGGCCCTGTCCCGAGCCACGAGCCAGACACAATACCGCTTCCGGTTGCACCTTCCACTCCCACAGATCTTTTCTACAACTCCCCCCAGGGATGGGCTGTTCGCCAGGTCGGCGGTTATGGCAACAACGTTCCCGGCGGCGCTGCGCACGGTCCCTGGGACACCACCATGGGCAAGGGCGTCCGCATCGCTATTCTCGATAGTGGCATCGACGCAAACCACCCCGACCTCGCACCCAACCTCGCCCTCAACCTCTCTGAGGTCAACCAGTCCGCACTCCCCAGCCCCTGTGACGACGGCTCCCCACAAGACCAGACCGGCCACGGCACCTGGACCGCCTCGCTCGCCGCAGCCGCACAGGGCGCAGGCACGGGCGACACCGTTGGCGTAGCGCCCATGGCGACCCTGCTCAACATCAAAGTCCTCCAGCGTATGCCTAACATCGCTCTTGGAGGAGTTGCGGCTTCCAGCCTTACTGCACAGTGCACAGGCGGGCAGGGTGGAGGACTTCTCAGCTGGGTCATTCAGGGCATTCAGGACGCCATGGCGAATCGCGCGGACATCATCTCCATGTCCCTCGGCACCACCCTGGACCTCAACACCGGCGAAGGTGCCGGTCTCAAAGTCACCTTCGACCGCATCACCTACGCGGCCTCGCAGGCTGGAATCGTCCTCATCGCTGCGGCCGGAAACGATGGGTATAACCTCACCAATCCGCGCTACGTTGAGATTCCCGCGCAGGCTCGGAGCGTCCTCGCCATCGTCGCCTCCACCAATCCAGCCTGTGCCGAAAACACCGCTCCAGGAGCCTCCTGCTCCCCTGGCCCCATGACCCTCGCGTATTACAGCAACTATGGCACACCACTGAACGCACTCGCCGCGCCCGGCGGCAGCTACCCAGCCGGTACCGATGCGGGTGTCAGTGGCTGGGTCCGCGGAGCCTGCAGCTCCGGAAAGCCCTCCACCACCGACGGTCTACCTGTCAGTCTGAATCAGAGCTTCGGCTGCTTCAACCTCGGCCATACCGCCTATGTGCAAGCCATGGGGACCAGTGCCGCAACGCCGCTCGCCGCCGGGGTTGCTGCACTCCTCCGCGCCGCACACCCTGACTGGGCCCCGGCAAAGATTATCGCCACCTTACGCGCCACAGCCGTCCCAGCTCCCGGCCTGCCCGTTCCACAGATCAACGCAGCCACCGCCCTGGCCGCCAAATAGCACTTCACGAACAGAGGATGAAGTTAGCCCTTCATCCTTTCCTTCACACTCTTGGCCAGCTTCTCAATTTCTTCAGCCTTTTTGATGACTTCAATCGACATGACGTTCTTGTCGGTCTTGTCCACCTGTTCCTTCAGGTCAGTCGCCAAAGCCAGCAGACGGTCGGTGTCCGTCTTCAGCTTTTTTTGCCGGTCTATATTCCGCGAATGCGCCTGCTGTTCGGCCATACGGCTGGTCATCGGATCATCGCTGGCCCCGCCAAACGATGGGAACGGGCTCGAAGGAGTTCCTCGCGAAGGACTGCTGATAGGGTCCGGCATGGTCGTCGGGTTGTTTACCGGTGGCTGTGTCGGCCCCTGACGGCCCTGCGCCTCGCTCGTTAATGTAGTCCCCAGCGACACCATAAAAAGCCCTGCAACAAGTATTGGAAGTACCTTCATAATTCCTCCTTGATTCGACGACGATTCAACGACGACTCGATGGCAGCGACTCTTAGAAATGCCGCCAGTTGCATCTGAGAAATACATGCTTCATGCTGGTGTTTAGTGATTCGAAAGTGAGATGTACTCATCATGCTCCTCCCCGGCCCCCTGCCGCAAGATCAACGTTTAGCAAAAATTCTGGAGAACGACTGGCACAACGACATCATCTCGTTCCTGCGCACCGACCTTCCCCGCCTGGTCGCAATTTTGTTGCTCGCGTTTGTCCTACTACGGCTCTGTAAGTTCTTTGTTAACCGTATGCTCAAACGGGCTGACCGGCAGGTCGGCAACTCGCAGCGTGCCGCTCAGTTACGCACAATGGCCGCAATTCTCCGCGGCACCTCGTATAGCGTGATCGGCTTTATCGTCCTGCTCCACGTCCTCTCCATCTTCAACATCAACCTCACCCCGCTGCTGGCCTCGGCCGGCGTGGTCGGCGTCGGGATTGGACTCGGAGCGCAATCCATCTTCAAGGACATGCTCAACGGCATCTTCATCCTGGTTGAAGATCAGTACAACGTCGGAGACGTCGTCAAGATCGCCGGACTACAGGGCTCGGTCGAGAATCTCACCCTACGCTGCACTACTCTGCGTGACGGCGACGGAACCGTCTACATCGTCCCGAACAGCCAGATTGCCACGGTGTCTAACCTCTCCCGTGACTTCTCCGTCGCCTCGCTTCCGGTCAGCGTAGACGCCAGCGTCGATCCCGATAAGGTCATGACCCTGCTCTCCACTATCGCCATCGAAGTCCGCAACGACGTCGCCTTCCGTCAGGTCGTCATCGAAGATCCGGTGATTTTGGGCGTCAACGAGATCCGCGGCCGCGAGGTCATCTACCCCATCAACATCCGCGTCCGTGCCAACCAGCGAGACCCAGTCCTGCGCGAACTCCGCCGCCGCATCCTGCTCGCTTTTGAGAAGAATTCCATCCCACTCGGTATCAGCTCCAGCTCTATCGTTGTACAG
>JANYER010000146.1 GCA_025359825.1 Granulicella sp. | reverse complement strand
TGTGCCAGATTCTGTTCTTCCAATCGGACGAGGTGTGTGAGGTGAGCTATGCCGACCGAAAAGGGAAGTACCAGAACCAGCAGGGAATCGTCTTGCCGAAGCTGTAGGGTGCTCGCTGCCGGTACCGGTTGGAGTTTGGGTTGGAGTACGGCGGGTGTCTGGAATGGCTGAGCGCACAACTGAGACTCCTCAACGGCGACGGATTGGATTGGTTGCGACCGATCCGTTGCGCTTGCTCGGACTGGAGACGCTGTTTGCCAGCGACACAGCGTTAGAGTTTGTGGCGGTTACGGGTGGCGCAGAGCTGGCGGGATTTGCGCTGGTGATCGTGGATGCAGGGTGTACGGACCACCTGTTTGAGCTGCTCGCCGGATTTCGCCGGCAGCACGCCCGTCTGAAGGTGATTGTGGTAGGCATGGAGCCGGACCATGGGTATATCCAACGTGTGATCGGCGCAGGCGCAAAGGGCTATCTGACGCATCTGGCGAAGGAGAGCGAGATCCGCATGGCGATTGAGATCGTGCTGGATGGCTCGGTTTGGGCACCCAGGAAGGTGCTGGCCAAGCTGATTGATTCTGCCGAGAACGCATCGGCTGCGAGCAGCGTTGTCGACCCTCCCAAGATTACGGCGCGCGAGGGTGAGGTTCTGCTGCTGCTGGTGGCCGGCAGACCGAACCGGGAGATCGCACGGTCGCTGGGGATCGACGAAGGGACGGTGAAGGCGCACGTGGGACGCCTGATGCGAAAGGTGGGGGTGGAGAACCGCATTGCGTTGACCATGCAGGCGGTGGAGCGGAAGCTGGTGGGGCCGAAGACGTCCAACGCTGGATCCGTCTAGGAGATTAGACGGGAGTAACTGTTTGATTACCCTTGTGGAGCAAAGGTCTACAGACCTCCGTACCGTTGTGGGAAGCGCGGATGTGGGGCACAGTGGATGGAGTAAGCATCTACCCTGGGAGAGGGGTTATAGAGAGCGTGCCGGGCTTGCCTGACACTGTTTCTATGGCCCCCTTTTTTTGCCGGGGCTCCGGTGGTGGCTGGAGGACGCGGCAAATCGCGGGGTAATCGAACGCAATAGCCGCGCAATAATCTGTAAACAAGCAACTTTGCTTCGTTGTCACACATCCTACATTTTGTTAGGTTGGTTGGGCTCCTGCGATTTTTACCCGGCATACATGGATTTCGAGAAGAGTCGAGAAGAGTATAGAAGCACGCCGGAAGTGATAGTCGACCGAGTTTTGTTTCATAAATAAATAAACGAGAACGGAAAGTGAAGGAACCTATGAAGATCAAGCAGATTTCGGTAGTTGCATTGGGCATGGCTCTGGCGGCCAGTTCGCTCTCGGCTTTTGGCGAAGAAGATAAGGCAAAGTTGACGGAGCGGTTGGCGAATGCTTCGGCGGTTGTAAACCAGATCATGTCGACCCCGGATAAGGGTATTCCAAGTAGTATCCTCGCGGGCGCTTCCTGCGTCGTTGTTGTACCGAGTTACAAGAAGGCAGCTTTCGTCGTAGGCGCACAGTATGGTCAGGGTGTAGCAACGTGCCGCACGCCTAAGGGCTGGAGCGCACCGGTGTTCGTGCAGCTTGCTGGTGGCAGCTTCGGTTTCCAGATTGGCGGGCAGGCGACTGACCTGGTGCTGATCGCGATGAACGATCAGGGTCTGCAGGACATGTTGAAGAACAAGTTTAAAATCGGCGCGGATGCTGCTGCTTCTGCCGGTCCGGTTGGTCGTAACGCTCAAGCTGGTACGGATTGGAAGTTGAATGCAGAATTCCTTACCTATTCGCGCAGCAAGGGTCTGTTTGCAGGCATCAACCTGGATGGCACAGTTCTTTCGCAGAATGAAGACGCAACTCGTGCGATCTACGGTGCCAACGTGCCCTACGCCGAAGTGCTAAAGGGTAACCAGGTTACCCCGATGGCGGCGCGTCCTTTCGTACGCACCGTTGCAAAGTACTTTGTGATTGCCAAGGCAAATAACTAACCCCAGTACTAGCTTTCTCTTGAGGGAGGGTGGCCTGCGGGCTGCCCTCCTTTTTTTGTTTTTGGGGCATGGGGAAGGCGGTCATGAGAGGCCGAAGCCCGGTAGACTATAGGCTTGAATGGAATCGAACCAGGCAGGATTGAGACAGGCAAGGCAGAGGCAGGGAAGTCCCGCGATGCGGTGACGGTCCGGCAGACGCTGGAGTTTGCCGTGGTGTGGGTGTTTGTGACCTTGCTGGGTGTTCTACCGCGAGGCGTAGCGCGAGGGTTGGGCGCCGGAGTGGGTTGGGTGGCGTATCGCCTGCTGGGCCGTCTGCGGCGGGTGGGGGAACGCAACCTGGTGCTGGCGTTTCCTGAGAAGGGCGCAGTCGAGCGAGAGGCGATCCTGCGGAAGGCGTACCGGAATCTGGGATGGCTGCTGGCGGAGTTCTGCGTGATGAAGAGGTATACGGCGGAGCGGGCGAGCGAGTTTATCCGCTACGAGGGGTTGGAGAACTATGTGAAGGCGCGCGACAAGGGTAAAGGGGTGCTGGTGTTGACGGGGCACCTGGGGGCGTGGGAGCTCTCCAGCTTTTACCACTCGCTGATGGGGATGCCGATGGGGATGGTGATCCGGCGGCTGGATAACCCGATGGTGGATGCGTATGTCAATTCCATACGGTGCCTGCATGGGAACCGGGTGATCCATAAGGACGATTTTGCTCGTGGCTTGATTGCATCGATGCGAGCTGGCGAGACGGTTGGGATCCTGATGGATACGAATATGACTCCGCCGCAGGGGGTGTTTGTCCCATTCTTCGGTGTACTGGCCTGTAGTGCTTCAGGGATGGCGCGGGTGGCGCAGAAGACGGGTGCGGCTGTAGTGCCGGGGTTCCTGCTGTGGAGTGAACAGGAAGGGCGCTATGTGCTACGGTTTGGCGAGGAGATCGAGATGGTGCGGTCGGAGAACACGGAGATGGATTCGACGTTGAATACAGCCTTGTTTACGGCGGTGCTGGAACGCTCGATCCGGGAGTATCCCGAGCAGTGGCTGTGGATGCACCGGCGCTGGAAGACGCGGCCTGCGGGCGAGGCGGGGATCTACTAGATGGCACATATGTTGGAGGTCGCGGGTTGGGTTGGGGCAGAAGCGTCTACGAGCGACGCAACCGTTGCACGAGTGTCGAGTATTGAGGCGGCGGAGGCGGACTGCGTCGTGTTCGCTACCGATGCGGGAACGCTGGAGCAGGCGCTGGCGTCGCGGACCGGGGTGGTGCTGGCAGCGGTGAAGCTGCGTCCAGAGGGTGGTGGAGTGGATGCTCGGGTACTGTGGGTGAAGGATGCGCGGTATGGATTTGCGGTGGTGGCAGACCGGTTGCTGAAGCGCGGTGGTGAGGGAGTTATCCACGCTACGGCTGTGGTGGGAGCGGATGTGGTGATCGGGCAGGGAACCAGCATTGGAGCAGGTGTGGTGGTGGAGGATGGCGTGGTTCTGGGTGAAGGCTGCGTCCTGGGGCCGCGGGTGGTAGTACGTACTGGAACGGCGCTGGGCGATCGCGTGGTGGTGCAGGCGGGGGCGGTGCTGGGGTCTACGGGGTTTGGGTATGCGCGGAGTGCGGCGAGTGGCGAGTATCTGCTGTTTCCACAGCAGGGCAAGCTGGTGATTGAAGAGGATGTGGAGATCGGGGCGAATACGACCATTGACCGGGGTGCGCTGGGCGAGACGCGGATTGGACGCGGAACGAAGATCGACAACCTGGTGCATATCGGCCATAACTGCGTGATTGGACGGAATGTGATCATCGCGGCTCAAACTGGGATCTCGGGCTCGAGCGTGGTTGAGGATGGAGCGATTTTAGGGGGACAGGTGGGTATTGGAGAGCATGCAACGGTGGGAGCAGGAGTGATTCTGGGTGGTGGTGCAGGGGTGCTGAGTGGGAAGAAGATGCGTGGCCCGGGAGAGGTCTTCTGGGGCCGGCCGGCGCGGCCTCTGAAGGAGTATCTGCGAGACCTGGCGCGGTTAAAGAAACGGTAAAGTGTGCAGGGCGGTGGATTTGGGGCGGTGATGTGTGGCGATTGTGGTGGTTGGTGGACATAGCCGGAATGTTGGCAAGACGAGCGTGGTGGCAGGGCTGATTCGGGCATTACCGGAGATGGGGTGGACAGCGTTCAAGATTACGCAGTTTGGGCATGGGGTGTGTTCGGCGAATGGGGAGCCGTGTGACTGCGAGACAGCGTCGCACTCGGTGGCGGTGAGTGAGGAGCGGTGGGATGGGACGACTCGGGAAGGCTTGACGGACTCTGCGCGATACCTGGAGGCAGGGGCAAGGCGATCCTTCTGGGTGAGGACGAGGATGGGCCAGCTTGCGGAGGCGATGCCGAGGGTTCGTAAAGAGATTGCGGCTGCCGGCAACGTGGTGATCGAGTCCAACAGCGTGCTGCGATTTTTGCGGCCGGATATCTATCTGAGCGTACTGGACCCGGGTACGGAGGACTTCAAGGATTCGGCGCGGTTGTATCTGGACCGCGCGGATGCGGTGCTGGTGCCGGATGGAGTGGTGGGTGCTCCGGCGTGGAAGAATGTCTCGCTGCGACTGCTGGAAGGAACGCCTGTGCTACGGATCGCTCCACCAGACTATGTGACCGAGGCGGTGGTGGACTTCCTGCGAGAGCGACTGGTAGCCGTAAGAAAGCAATAATCCAAAAAGGCCGGGCAGGTGCCGATGGTCTGGCGGCCTGCCGCGGCTGCTATTGAAGGAACACTTACCGACTGCCTGGGCTGCTTGCGACTTATTTGATAACGCCGTTCATGCCTGCGGGGAAAAAGACTCCCTTGGCAGGGCTGACGGTTGCGGAGCCGGAGATGGCACCGCCGCCGGTGACGATGTTGAGGACCTGCGTGGTGTTACGGCTGAAGGCGATGACGTTGGTATCGGCATCGACGATGACGGTTGCGGGTGCATTTGCTGCTCCTGCAAGCGAGACGTTTTGCGAGGTGACGCCGAAGTCGTCAGGGTTGGGGGCGCTGGAGAGGGCAGCACGCGAGAGGGTCGCGCGGAGAGCCGAGACCTTCTGGGTGAGGCCCTGATAGCCGACTGAGCCGGTGGGGTCCAGGTTATTGATGGTGGTGCGGACGAGGCCAGCGTGATATGCCTCGACTGCCAGGATGCCAGCAGCAGCAGCAAGGTACGCCTTGCCGGTGGCGGTGGTGCTGAGCAGCGGAGCAGCTCCCTTGTACGCCGTGACGCCTACATCCTCAAAGATATATGCGCCGATGAGGAAGTTTGCATCGCTGGCGAAAGGGTCGAACGCAGGCCCGATAAGAGCAGCGGCTGCGAGGGTGTTGAAGGCAAGGTTAAGATCCAGGGCGGGTTGAGCGACGGCGGCTGATCCGAGGGTGGTGCGGAGGAAGCCGACGTGCTTGCCCTCTTCGATAGCCGTCTCGACGGCATAGGAGCCGACGGCGACGCTGGCGAAGGGAACCTTAGCGTTTGCTTTGACAGAGACAGTGCCCTGGGTGCCTACGCCGGTGAGGCCGTAGACCGCAGCGCCCGCAGCGGAGGAAGCTGCGTTGGCAACGTCAATGGTGGTACCAAATGCAGCAAGGTAGTAGAAGTTCGCCTCAAGGTATTCGAGGTTGAGGGCGAAGTTGAGGATGTCGTTGTCGGTGACGGTGACAGACTGGGCCTTTGCGGTGCCAGCGAGCGCAAGACCGGCCAGAGCCGTACCGCCGAGCATCATCATTGCGCGACGGCTGGAGATAATTTCGTCTACTTTTTGTGTCTCTTGGGTTGCCATGGTTTTTATCCTTATGCCGCTGTGACTTTGATGGTGCCGTTGAGGCCGTTGGGGAAGAAGGCTCCCTTGGCTACGCCCGTCGTGCCGCCGGTGCCATAGACGATGTGTAGGACCTGGTCTGTGGTGCGGGCAAAGGCGATTGCGTTGGTGGTGTCTGCTGCGACGATGGCGCTGGGTGTCGCTACAGTGGTGGGCAACTTCAACGGCGTCTCCATGCCGCCGCCGACTGAGGCGCGCAGAGCGGAGATCTGGTTGGCGATGCCAAGGTACGGGTATGCGGTGGATGCAGCCGCTGCCGCGATGGCGCGTCCAGTGATTGCCGTGCGGACGTAGGCTGCGTGGTAGGCCTCCACCGCCAAAATGCCAGCTGCGGCCGAAAGAATGCCAGCAGTGATACCAGCGGTGCTAATGAGCGATGCTGCGCCGTGATACGCCGTCACGCCTACATCCTCAAACACGAAGGCACCGATGAGGAAGCTATCGAAGTCTGCAAACGGATTGAAGGATGCACCACCGGTAACACCAGCTGCTGTTGCCAGAGCAGGGAAGGAGGATGTGAAGTCAATGTTTGGACGTGATACAGCGGCGGGTGAGCCAAGGGCAGTCCGCAGGAAGCGTACATGTGCCTGCTCATCGTATGCGATCTCGTTAAGGATGGCCTGTTGGGCAGCGGTGAGATTCGGTACTTTTGCACCACCGGTTACGGTACCAGCGCCGGTGCCAGCATCTGCAGCGGAGAGGCCGGAGCCGGTTGCTGCACGAAGGTAGAACTCTGCTTCGAGGTATTCGAGGTTGAGTGCGAAGTTGAGAATGTCCGCATCCGTGATGCCTGGAGTGACTACTATCGGGGCAGCTGGGGTGCCGTTATCTCCGCAGCCGATGAAGGCTGCAGCGGCTGTAGCAGTCCCTGCGCCGGCAATAAAATGCCTGCGAGAGAGCGCCTTCTTGTTCATGAACTCTTTTAATATTTCCACGGTGTACCTCTCCTCGATGCAAATTATCGATTGCATCTTCACTACCTTGACGCCAAAGACCAGAGATTGGATTTACGGACATCGAAGAATTGTCGTGCAGACCACAACTTTATTTGTGAAGGAGATATCGCAGACGCGGAGGGATAGGCACGCACTGTTTGTGCGGTTTTAGAGGAGGGGCTGAGTGTATGCGTGCATGTGTCGTGCAATCAAAACCTGGCGCATCCGAGGGAACGGAAGGCGCCAGATAGGAAGATGCGGCAGCAGGGTGTGTAGTTGTTCCGGGGCGGGTGTTTAGTTGGCTGCGTTGGTGATGGCATCGATATAAGCGACGTCGAGTACCGTGCCCTGAACTGTGATGTTGATGTTGTTGATCTCAGAGCCGTCGGCAGTATTGAAGGCGTGAATCTGGCCGCCGTATGCGGTATAGATTTTGTGCTTGTTCTGCACCCAGCAGAGGCCGGTGAGACTGCCGTAGTAGTAGAGGTTGTTATCGGCATTGGGATAAGGAACAACTGCGGTAGCGGAGCCAGGAGTCACGGCAGGAATGATGCTGACTGCCTTGGTGCCCGTGTCGAATCGGCTAAGGCAGTTATAGTTCTGACCGAGCTTGGCACGTTCGCCTGTGGCGCAGTATTGCGAACCGATCCAGAGGGTGTTGTCATCGGCGAAGAGCAGCTTGGAGTGGTTGCCGTCGGAGATGGAGTACTTGCCGGAGATGGTATTGGTGCTGAGCGAGATGGTGGTAAGGTTGCCGGCGAACAGCCCGTCTGCCTGGAGTTGTTGACCGGCGACGTAGAGGGTCGTTCCGTCCGACAGGGCGGTGGTGACACCACCGGGTACCAGGACATTGTTGGTCACCGGCGAGGGGTAGGGAGTGGAGGTGGGGATGACGTCTAAAGTGAGCAGGCCCTGCTGGAGGTAGCTTACGCTGGCAGTGGTTCCGCCGCACTCCGGACCACAATTGAGGACATATGCGGTGGCGCCGTCCAGTGAGAAGTATGCGGTGGTGGGGCGGTCGTAGGTTCCGGGGACTGGAACGACACAGTAAACGGGAAGACTGTACGGCTGGCAGTCGATCGCGCCGGGAGGGTTGGCCTGATTGGTGTTGAGCTTGAGCACCCGGTAAAGCTGGTTAGAGTTGCGCACCGAAGCGAGCGCGATAGTGCCACCCTGGTTGACCGACATCCGATAGACGTTCGGCAACTGGAGGTAGTAGACCCGGCCGTTGGAGTTGTCGATAACTGCGATCTCACCAAGGCTTTGCAGCGCGGCGAAGATACGGGTGTTGGTCTCAGACAGACCTAGTGAAGTGTTTTTGGGCACGAAGGTGCCTGCGGAGCCGCCGGTTGCTTCTTTGCCGTAATCGATGGCAGTGAGAGAGGCATCGGTGTCGGAGTAGACGTATCCGCGGCTTTGCTCCGGGTAGTTGAAGATCTGATTGGGGTATCCGCCCGAGTAGCCGGCGATGGAGAAGGACTTGATGGTGTTTTGGACGTTGCTGCGGATGTCGCGGTTGCCGTCCAGGATGGCGAGACCACCCTGCGTTCCATTGAAGGTCACGGCGGCCATCACTCGGTTGGCAAGCAGGCTCGGGGGAATCGGCCGGTTGGCAAAGGTGTACTCAGGAAATTTATAGAGATTCTGGGCGCAGGAAGTCAGGCCAATGGTCACGACAGCGACCAGAAGGGCCGCAAGAGAACGTGCACAAAATTGTCTGGACCAGAGCTGCTGGAGCCATGAGGACTGGAGTCTGGAGGACTGAGCCCCGATCGGCTGGGAAAACACACTTCGATTCTTCAACGTAAACGACTCCAACCTAAGTACTGCGGCATGTTTCGCGGCCACTTTTCTAAGCCTAAGTATAACAAAGACGCGAAGGTGGCCGAATGCACAGCCTTCAGAAAGATAATGCACAGCCTTCAGAAAGATATTGTGAGGCGGTTAGACGCAGGACGGCTTGTCAGGGGTAGGGCGCGATGGAGTGGAAGGGTTTGCGCAGAGGTTTGGAAACGGTGCGGTACGTGGCATAGGATGAAGAGATATGCCGATGTGAGCGGAAGACTCCGCAAACAAGGTGGGGATGGACGATGAGTGTGGAAATAACGACAGTTGGAGTGAGTGGAGAATCGGCGTCGCAGGAGCGTGCTGTCGCGGTGAAAAAGCTGTTTACACGAGGAGCCGGCGCGGGTACAGCGGTGCTGTGTGATGGGGCGATGGGCACAATGCTGTATGCCTGCGGGGTGTTTATCAACCGCTGCTTCGACGAGTTGAATGTGTCTCAGCCAGAGTTGGTGCGGAATGTGCACACAGAGTACCTGCAGGCCGGAGCTGAGGTGGTAGAGACTAATACGTTCGGCGCGAACGCCTTTCGGCTGGAGCGGTACGGACTGCGCGATAAGGTGTCAGAGATTAACCGGGCAGGCGTCGCGATTGCCCGGCAGTGCGTGGACCATATCCGGGAGAAGCAGGCGAGCGACGCGTATGTCGCGGGTGCGCTGGGCCCCCTGGGGGTTCGTCTGGAGCCGCTGGGCAAGGTTGGGTTGGATGAGGCCCGCGCCGCGTTTGCGGAGCAGATACGGGCGCTGGCTGAGGGTGGTCCGGGCGTTGGCGCAGACCTGCTGATCGTCGAGACAATGACCTCGCTGACCGAGGCCGAGCAGGCGATTCTTGCGGCGAAGAGTGAGGCTCCTCATCTGCCGTTGATCGTGATGGTGACGGTGGATGAGGAAGGGAACTGCCTGGACGGAGCAACCGCGGAGACGGCTGCTGCGAAGCTGACAGCATGGGGCGCCGATGGAATTGGGTGCAACTGCAGCGCCGGTCCGGCAACGGTGCTGAGCGTGATTGAACGGATGCGCGGGACGACTCAGGTGCCTCTGGCTGCGATGCCGAATGCGGGGATGCCTCGGTCGGTGGAGGGGCGAAATATCTATATGGCTTCGCCGGAGTATATGGCGAGCTTTGCCCGGAAGTTTGTAAAGGCCGGAGCGACGTTTGTGGGTGGATGCTGCGGGACCACTCCTGCACATACCCGGGCGATGAAGAGTGCGTTGCGCGCGGTGTTTGCCCAGGAAGCAGGCGTACAGGAGCAGAGCCAGCAGGGCAGTGTGCGGCCCGGCTCACAGAGTGGGGTGCGTGCGATTCCGGTAGCGATGGGAGAGCGGGAGAACAAGGTTGCTCCGCCGGTCCTGGGAGAGCGCTCGAAGATCGGCGCGAAGCTGGCGACGGGCGAGTTCATCACGCTGGTGGAGATTGTTTCTCCGAAGGGGATTGATTGCAGCAAGGAGCTGGAAGGCGCGGCAATGCTGTACAAGCTCGGCGTGGATGCGATCAATGTGCCAGACTCTCCGCGGGCCAGTGCGAGGATGAGCGCGCAGAGCATGTGTGTGCAGATCCAGCAGAAGGTGGGGATCGAGACGGTGCTGCACTACACGTGCCGCGACCGAAATATCCTGAGCATTCAAAGCGACTTGTTGGGCGCTTCCTCAATTGGACTGAAGAACATTCTCTGTTTGACGGGCGATCCGCCGAAGCTGGGGAACTATCCGGATGCGACCGCTGTTTTCGATGTGGACGCGATTGGGTTAGTGAACATCGTCCACAACTTGAACTACGGTTTGGATATTGGAAAGAACTCTATTGGGGAGACGACGGGCTTTACGATTGCCGTAGCGGCGAACCCCGGCGTCCCGGACATTGAGCAGGAGATACGGCGGTTCGCGTACAAGGTGGAGGCCGGCGCAGAGTATGCGATTACCCAGCCGGTGTTTGATCTGCGGATTCTGGAGGAGTTCCTGAAGCGGGTAGAGCAATTCAGAATCCCGGTGATTGCTGGGATCTGGCCCTTGACCAGCCTGCGGAATGCAGAATTTATGAAGAACGATCTGCGAGTGTCGATGCCGGATGAGATTATGGCGCGGATGGCGAATGTCGCGACGCCAGAGGCCGCTCGCGCGGAGGGCCTGAAGATTGCGCAAGAGATGATGGCGGAGTCGAAAGCGTTTCGTTCGTTAGGCGTGCAGGGTGTGCAGGTGAGTGCGCCGTTTGGGAAGTACAACGCGGCTGCCGCGGTGTTGGGACTAGTGTAGGGACTGCTTTGGTGCGGCGTAATGGGGGTTTGGTATGGCGAAGTTTGAGGATCAGTTAGCGGCTTTGGAGACGGTCGTGGAACGGCTGGAACGTGGGGAGCTCTCGTTGGATGAGTCGGTGCAGTTGTTCGAGGATGGGGTGCGGCTTTCGACGGCTTGCAAGAAGGAACTGGATTCGGCTGAAGGACGGATCCAGGTGTTGGTGGAGGAGACGAGTGGGAGTCTGGTGCCGCGAGAGTTGGTGCTGGAGGCGAATGAAGATTTTGATGAGGATGAAGAAGAGGACGAAGACTAAGTGAGCTTTACTTCCCACTTTCATCCGAATCAAACAGCTGCCTCTAACGATCACGTGTAGTGACGAAGCCGGGTACCCAGAGGAGGGCGCGCTTGGCGTCGGTGTCGGGCAGGTCCGCGATGCTGAGACGGGCAGCTTCGGCGTAAGCGCAGGCTGTGTCCATGGCGTAGTCGATGGAGCCGTGACGCTGGAGAATTTCCAGAATTTGTGGATGGGAGATGTGGTCGAAGCTGCGGTCTGCGAGGACGGTGCGGATGGCTTCGCGGTCGGCACCGGTGCCGCGCTCCAGAGCGTGGATGACGGCGAGGGTGGCCTTGCCTTCGCGCAGGTCGGAGGCTACAGGTTTGCCGAGAACCTCTTCTGTTGCGGTGAGGTCGAGGACGTCATCGACGATCTGGAAGGCGAGGCCGAGGTTGCGGCCGTACTCGCCTAACTGAGCGTCGAGCTGTTCGTGGTCGCCGAGGCCGTGATGCGGCGTAATGGCAGCACCAAGCTGCATGGAGACTTTGAAGAGGCAGGCCGTCTTGCGATAAATAAGGTCGAAGTACTCTTCTTCATTGATGAGGTGGCCGAGCTTCTGGATTTGTAGAAGCTCGCCTTCGACCATCTGCTGGGTGAGCGAGATGAGCAGGTCGAGGACGCGGAAGTTGCGCTCTTCGAGAGCCACTGCGAAGGACTGCATGTAGAGCCAGTCGCCGGCGAGGACACACTTTGCATTGCCCCAGGTGGTGTTGGAGGAGGGGCGGCCCCTGCGGGTGTCGGCTTCGTCGATGATGTCGTCGTGGACGAGGGTGGCGGTGTGGAGCATCTCCACGACAGAGCCGAGCCGGATGCGGCTGTGAGCAGTGCAGCCCAGGGCTTTGGCGGAGAGCAGGAGCAGGGTGGGGCGGATACGTTTGCCACCGCCGGACATCAGGTAGGTGGCGATGTCGGTGATGACCTCGACAGGCGAGGAGGACTGGCTGGCGAACTCGTGCTCAATGGCAGCGAGATCGTCACGGAGAAGGTCGAGGACCTCTTTTGCAGTCGCGATGGAGATCGTACTCACTCGATAGTTAGAGTATCAGTAGCAGTTGCTTGCGTTGGCCGCAGTTGTGCGGAGTGGATGGGCTGGTGGATTCATGGCTGGAAGCGTGATGCCATGAAAGTGTGCTCAGTTGGAGCGGAAGTTGGTGAACTGGAGGTCCACCCCGAAGTCTCCGCCGCGAAGTTTCGCCATAATCTGCTGGAGGACGTCGCGGTCCTTGCTGACGACGCGGACGGTCTCGCCCTGAATGGAGGCCTGGGCCTTGAGCTTGGAGTCCTTGATGACAGCGACGATCTTCTTGGCGTTCTCGGAGGCGATGCCCTGCTTGAGCTTGATCTTCTGGCGGACGGATTGACCGGCTGCCTGCTCCAGCTTTTCGTACTCGAGATTCTTGAGCGAGATGCCGCGCTTGACGAGCTTTTGCGAGAGGATCTCGATGACGGCGGTGAGGCTGTACTCGTCTGCACTGGCGAGCTGAATGGTCTCGTCGCCTTCGAGCTCGATCTTGGATTTGGAGTTCTTGAGGTCGAAGCGCGCGCCAACTTCTTTGCTGGCCTGATCGATGGCGTTCTTAACTTCTTGAATTTCTACTTTGCTGACTACGTCGAAACTGTTATCGGCTGCCATATGTGTCCTTTATCGAAGAGTTGTTGCTTTCTTGGTGATAGGAGCTGTCACTTTCTATTATGTCAGGCAACGGAGGGGAAGAGGCGCTTGAAGTTTGCGGTGGTGAGCTCGGCGAGGGCGGATGGGGTGAGATTGCGGAGGGCGGCAAGGGCTTCGGCAGTGTGGGTGACGAGGGCGGGCTCGTTCTGCTGGCCGCGGTGGGGGATGGGGGCCAGGAAGGGGGCGTCAGTCTCGACCAGGATGCGGTCGGCAGGGGCGAGGGTGGCGGCTTCGCGGATGGCAGTGGATTTGGGGTAGGTAAGGTTGCCGGCGAAGGAAAGATAGAAGCCAGCGGCGAGCGAGTGGGCCGCCTGCGCGGGGGTGCCGGAGAAGCAGTGCATGATGCCGCCGAGGTGGTGGGGTGTCCAGTGCTCTTTGATCAGTTCCAGCAGATCGTCCCACGCGGCGTCGGGATTGCCGTGCTGCTCGAAGATGGCTTTGGCGGCGGGTGTGGCAAGCTCGCTGGTGCGGCAGTGTA